>JAOTVU010000009.1 GCA_029863385.1 Acidimicrobiia bacterium | reverse complement strand
AACACGTTCTCCGGGTCCTCGAGCACCGGAGCGGGCGTCGGGTTGCCGAAGTACAGCCAGTAGTTCGCCACCGAATCGGCTGCGATCGGGGTCTGCGTGCGGAACAACAGCGTGGTGTCGGTCTGGTTCCACGACGAGTTGTCTTCGAGGACCCGATCGAGCTCGACCCAGGCAGAGCCGTCCCACCAGACGACCCGGACGTCGGTGCCGTCGGCCCGAGCGGCGTCGATGGCGACCAACGCGGCATGATCGAGTTGCACCGGCACCGTGTAGGCGTCGGGGGCCGCGACCGCGCCGGTCTCGACGTCGATGCGCTGCCGGAACACGTAGTCGGGATCCCACCAGGTCGGGCCGGCCCACTCGATGAGCTGCCAGGCGAACGAGGCATTCGACGCGGAGGAGGCGCGCTCGGCGGTGACCGTCGTCGAGTCGGTCACGGCGAAGGTGGCCGAACCCTCGCCGGCCACGTCATCGGCCACGTGGTCGGAACGACCGCCGGCCAGCTGACCCGGAACGGCCACCGATGAGATGGCCGATGCCCGGGTCGTGTCGACCGGATCGACAAGGATCGGTTTCACCGTCTCACCGGTGGCGAAGTCGACGATGCCGTGGCGGACGGTGGTGCCGTCCCGCAGGTCGACGACCTGGATCCGCACGTCGACCGGGTCGCCGCCGACCGAGCGGCTGACCTCGACGGTGGTGGCGTCGACCAGGCGGGCCCGAACCAGACGCTCACCGATGTCGGCCCCCGAGGAGTTCGACGTGACCGAGGCCAGCACGAACGCGTTGGTGAGGCTGACCGGCGTCGGAAGTGAACCGGTCGTGATGGTTGCCGATGATCCGAGTGCTACGTCGATCGTCTGCACGACGGCGTCCGCCGCATCGGCGAATGTGACCACCTGCCAGTGGTAGCTCCGGTCGGCGGCCAGCGCAGCGCCGGCCGATTCGACGGTGACCGACGACCCGGTCCCGAGATCGGCGCGAACCAGATCGTCCGGCCCGAAATCCTGATCGCCCGGCCCCGGCGCCGAACCGAGCAGCACGAAACTGCGACCGGGGTCGATGGTGGCGATCGTGTCGGTGACCGACGAGGTTCCGTCACCGGCGATCGTGCCCCGCTGGACCGAGACCCCGCAGTCGTAGGAAACGACCGACCAGGCCACGGTCACTGCCGGCGGTGCGCCGTTGTCGGTCGAGCGTTCGATCTCGACAGCCGAACCGTCGGCGGCCAGGCGGACCAGAGCGGTCGAATCGGCCGGCTCGTTCGACGAGCTCCGCACCGACGACAGTACGAACGAGGTCGCCGGGTCGACGGCCGTGATCGGGACGTTGACCGTGCCGTTGACGGCGTGGATCGTCTCGCCGTCCTGAACCGACCCCAGTTGCGGATCGAAACACGCGGCGGTACCGAACACGTTGTTCGGGACGGGTTCGTTGGTGGTGAACAGCGCCCAGGCCAGGCCGAGCCCGCTGATCGTGGCCAGCGGCGCGAGGCCGAGCACGGCCGCCCGGCGTCGGCGCTGCCGGGGAGCGACAGTCCTGGTTCGTCCGGCCGAGGAACGAGGCGTTCCGCCCGCCCGGGCCTGCGCGGGAGCGGGCGACCGCCAGATCCGTCGCAGCATCTGGATGGCGATGACCACGGTGGCCAGGGCCACGACGGCCAGTGCGGGACCCGGCTGGAAGACCGTGAGCGCCCACTTCCCGGCCTTCGGATGAACCCAGCGGGAAACCAACTGCTCACCCTCGAGCGGGTACGGTGCGGCGTCGGGTGCCTCGTTGGCATCACCCTGGGTGATCGCGAACCGCGAAATCCCGTTGGTCTCGATCTCGATGACCCGGTGGGTGATGAGCGGCTCGCCGGGCCGGCGCATGACGACGACGTCGCCGACATCGATCGTGGCCGCCGAACGGGGTTCGGCCACGATCAGGCTCCCCGGCGGAGCGGTGTCGCCCATGGAACCGGTGAGAATCACCACCGGGCGGTAGCCGACAGCGAGTCCGCAGACGACGGCGATCGTCGACGTGATCGTGACCAGGGAAACGGCGATCAGCAGCCCGCTCATCAGGCGGCGTACGATCGGCCGTTGATCGACCGGGCCGACCTGCGCCGACTGGTGTGTGGTCCGCCGCTGTGGGATGAGCCTCATCCGTTCTCATCCTCCGGCCCCAACGACTGCTGAGCGGCCACGATCAGCTCGACCTGGACGCTCGCCGACTGGACCTCGTTGGGTGCGGCGAGCGGGAGATGGGCGCCGACGCAGACGACCAGCTGGTCGCCCGGCTCCAGCCGAAGCTCGTTTTCGAGGCCGGCCGGGTCACCGATCAGCCGGGCGTGTTCGGGACCGAGCACGACGTTCGTATTGAACACCCGCTCCGCGCCCTCGGGACCGGATCGACAATCGTCGGCCACCCAGCCGTCGAACAACAGCCAGTCGGCGAGAGCGCCCGATGAGGTCGTGGACTTGGCGGTGACCCAGAAGCGGAGAGGAAGCGTTCCGTCGTTGTTGACGGCCAGGGCACCGGTCACGTGATCCCCGGGGGCCATGTTGGTGGCCGAGAACACCGCCGGGTCACCCGACGTCGCCCGGCTTCGCGCACCGTCGGTGACCTCGACGACCTCGTCGATGGCGACGTCGACGGTTCCGGCACCGAGCCGGTTGCCGGAGAACCGCTCGTCGTCGGCGAAGTTCGCCCCCGAACCGATCGACACGACCGCGATCCCCACCGGCAGGGCGAGCACCACCAACAACACGAGCACGAGCAGCGGGGAGTTCAGCCTGCGGTGCCTCATGCCGGCTTCACCTCCCAGACGAAACCGACGGTGGCGGCCCGGCCGAGGGCCTCGTTGGTGTCCTGAAGGGTGAACCGGAATCGGTAGACCCGGGCTTCCCCCTGGTTCAGGATGCGTTCGAGGTCGATCCGATCCCTGGCCGCCATCCGGGCGAGTGTTCCGTTGTAGACGACCTTCTCGGAACGGAACCGATCGCAATCCTCGAAGCCGCCGGCCGTACCCTGTTCGACCTGCACATCGAGATAGGGACCGAGGTCGCCCTTCACCTCGGCCTGGAGCGCCAGCTCGACCGGCACGATCGAGCCGTCGTAGCGGATGGTGATGCACTGACTGCTGGCGCGGCCGGGAACCATGTCGGCCAGATCGAACAGCGAGCGACCGTTGTCGTCATCGGTGAGTTCGATCGTTCCCGACGCCACCTCGGCGGCGTTCACGGCTCCGTCGACGGTGAGCGCCGTGGCCGACCGGTTCACGACGAAGGTGGCGATGGCCAGCACCGACATGGCGGCGGCGAACGCCCGGGCGGTGGCCAGGGTCACCCAGCGCCGCTCATCGGAGTCGTTCTTACGGTTGTCCTGCCCGAAGTCTTCGATGGTCAGCGGTCTGGCCACGTCGTCTCCTGACCCACCACGAGGGGCGGCGATTTGACCTGGGCGGGGGGCGGCGTCGGCCTGACCGGGGCGGGAGGTCGTGTCGGCTGGACCGGGGCCACCGTCACCATGAGTCGGTCGGCGACCACGGTTCGACCCTCGACCCGCAACAGTCGGGCGAGCTGCTCGATGCCCATCGGACGGAACAGCCCGTAGCCCTGTACCAGTTCGGCGCCCGACTGGACGACGGTCCTCATCTGTTCGGTCGTTTCGACACCCTCGGCCACCACCTCGAGGCCGAGGCCCTGTCCCAGCTCGACCACCGACCGGAAGATGATCCGGTCGGTCTCGTTGTTGCAGGCCTGGCGCACGAGTTCGCGATCGAGCTTGAGCTGGCGCACCGGCAGTCGGCGGAGGTGGCCGAGCGAGGTCTTGCCCTCCCCGAAGTCGTCGAGCGACAGGACGATGCCGAGTTCGATGAGTTGCCCGATTATCTCACTCAGGTCGTCGCCGGCCGCTACGATCCTCTCGCTCAGCTCGACGATCAGGCGGTTCGGCGGCAGACCGGTCTCAGCCAGGGCCCGACGCAGATTCGGGATCAGGTCCTCCGACTCCAACTCGGCCGGCGAAGCGTTGATGGCAAGCGTGAAGTCGTCGTCCGCCTGCAGTGGCAACATGCCCAGCTCTCGGAGGGCGTTGTCGATGATCCACCGGTTGAGCTGACCGACCCGATTGGACCGCTCCGCGGTTTCGAGCACCAGCTCCGGGCTCAACCGACCCAGCTCAGGGTGATCCCACCGCAACAGGACCTCGGCCCCCACGATCATCCGCCGGGTGATCGACACCAGCGGCTGGTACACGAGCGAGAGCCCGTTGGTGTCCAGTGCATGTTCGAGGTCGTCCATGAGGCGCTGTCGGGCCACGTCGGCCGCGTCGAGCGACGGGTCGTAGTGGGAGAGCCGTCCCCGCCATTGTTTGGCGGCGTACATGGCGGTGTCGGCGCGGCGGAGCAACTCGCTGGTGTCGACACCGGTCTCGTAGACGGCCAGACCGATCGAGGTTCCGATCTGCACCGTGTCGGGACCGAGGGTGATCGGAACGCTCAGCGACCGGTGGATGGCGGCTGCGGTCTCGTTGGCCATCGCTTTGTCGGCGTCGGGAAGCAGAACCGTGAACTCGTCGCCTCCCAGTCGGGCCACCAGCCCGGACGCTCCGACGACGTCGAGCAGTCGCCGGGCAACGGCCCTCAAGAGCTCATCGCCGACGTCGTGACCGAGTCTGTCATTGACCGGCTTGAACCCGTCGAGATCGAGGAACAGCACCCACTTGTTGCGATCGGGAGCGAGCGCCGCCCGGGCTTCCGCTGAGAGCTCACGGTTCAGCTCCCGCAGGAAGTAGGCGCGATTGGGCAGTTCGGTGAGGGTGTCGTGCAGGGCCTGACGCTCGAGCTGGGTATGCAGTTTCTGAAGCTCACCGACGAGATCCTGGTTGTGAATGGCGACCGCTGCCTGGCCACACAGCAGCCGCAGCGCCTCGATCTTGTCGCCGTCGAGTTCGGTACCGACCGCTCCCGCCCCTCGCAGTACCACCATCGTCTCACCCGACGCGAGGGTGACCCGGAGAAGGTGGTCCATGCTCTTCTCGTCGAGCGCCTCCCACTCGGCCTGATCGAGATCGCGATGGTCGACGATGACCTCGGGATACACCAGATCGATGTGTCGAAGACCACTGCCCGGATACCCCGGATCGGGAAGGCTGAGCGACGGGTGATTGCTGGCCAGGTCGATCAGTGTCCAGGTTCCGTATCTGTTCCGAGCCCAGACGTCGACGACGTCGAACCCGAGCTCGACCGCAGAGGTGGTCAACGTCTCGAACAGCGCTGAGCCGATCTTCGTCACCTCGTGACCCACCTCGGCCACGTTCTCGAGGAGACGACCGCGGTCGACGGCTTCCTTGGTGGCGCGTCGCTGCACGAGCACGTCGCCCATCAACTGCTCGGCCAGGAAAGCACCGGGGACGATGACCAGGAGGAGTACGCTCATCTGATCGAGTAGTTGCTCCAGTTCGTCGATGGTCGACGCCGTCGACGACGCGATCCGCTCCAACATCCACAGCCGGCCGAGGATGGCGGCGATCGCCATCACCATCCAGTGGACGAGGGCACCGGCGAGCCTGAACCGGACCGCGGCCTCGACGATCGGCACGGCGGTCAGCACCCAGCCGATGCCGGACCCTCCGGTCGCCGTGGTCAGGAACACCACCAGGACGGTGTCGGCGACCAGCTGCCCGACCGAGACCGTCCAGCCATAGTCGTCGATGGGATACCGGATCGAGACGAAGTTGGTCGTTCCGAGCCAGACCAGCGACACGACCAGCATCGTCCCCGGCGCGATCGGAAGCCCGTCGATCGTGAGGCGGCTGCCGTCGATGATGTACTGGCTGGCGATCATGACGGCGATCAGGATGCGGACGCGCCGGACCGCCTGATCGGCCACCCCGGAGGTGCCGTCCATGATGGTCGAGCGGAAGATCCCGAGCCCCTGCCTGGTGCGGCCCCCGCCGAGCGCCAAGGCCACCAACGAGAGGATCCCCATCGCGGCGAGCGGAACCGTCTGGCCGGTCTGATACCAGACCAGTGGCAGTCCGATGAGCGGGACGACGAGCCGGGCGACCCCGATGACCGAATCGGCGGGAACCGGGTCGGTGTCGCGGTTGGGATTGGCGTCGCCCTTCGTGATGTAGACCTCCTGCCTGGCCTCCACCTCGAAGATGCGGTGGGTGATCACCTCGCCGTCGCGCTCGAACGTGATGACCGAACGCTGGCCGAGCAGCTCCTCCGGAGGGTCCTCGACGAGGACGACGTCGCCGATCCGCAGCACCGGCGACATCGAGCCGCTGGTGATGACCACCGGATGCCAGCCGGTGGCGAAGGAGACCAGCGCCACCCAGAGCCCGAGGAGGCCCATGAGATAGACGAAGATCCAGGCGACCAGCGCCACGGCCGGGGCGACGGCAAGAACGAGGCGGCGACGTTCCTCCTCTTCCAGAACGTCGTCGTCGGTGATCTTGTCCCTCAGGACGTCGGCGGCGATCTCCACGTCGGCGGGCGTGGGGGCGGCGGTCATGGCCGGGCTTCCACCACGATGGCGAAGTCGGTGTAACGCCCGGCCGCATCGGCGTCATCGAAAAGCTCGGCCCGGGCCATCATCGTCACCGTCTGATCTTGCTCGAGCCGACCGAGATCGACGCCCGATCTGTAGTCGCCGTGGGTCTGCCAGAAGTCGAGCAACGTCTCACCGAACAGTGGCGCTCCGGCAGGCTCGCCTCCAGGGCACGGTCGATTGCTGGTCCAGAGTTCGAAGCGGATGTACTGGTCGAGCCCCGTGCCGCCGAGCGGTTGGGCGTAGACGCGGACGTCGGCCGGAACCGAGCCCCGGTAGACGACCTCGACGCAGGCGTCCGCCTTCACGCCCGGGTACAGAAGGTCCTCGTCGAAGAGCAGCTCGACCCCCTCCCCGACCTGTTCGAGCTCGATCGAACCGGCGCTGAACAGCCCGGTCGACGACGTCGAGGCCGTGACCTCGGCCAGGCTGGTCCGTATACCGCCGATCACCAACGCAACGGCGGCCGCCAACACAATCGCTCCAACCAGCCTTCGCCCGGCATCAGCTGGCCTCCACACGGACACTCCGGTCACGGGGCGCCACCTCCGCTCGACTCGGTGTCGTCGCTTACATCCGGCGAGGCCGTCGTCGGCGAGACCGTGGTCTCGGACCCGGTCGATTCGGTGGTGGTCGATGTCGATTCGCCGGTTGACGGGGTCTCGTCGGTCGACCGGGTCTCCGACGGTTCGACCGACTCCGACTCGATCTCCGGGGCCGCCACCACCGTCACACCATCGGGACCGATCCGCAGCATCTGACCTCCGTCGATCCGGACGGCAGCAGTCCTCGGCTCCAGGTCGCCGACCACCCAACCGACGACGTAGGGTCCCGGCACCAACAGGTCACCGGTGGCCACGGCCCGGCGGTGGCCGCCGGGACCGACCACGGATGCGGTGAGCGCCGGATCGGTGACGGCCAGGTCGACAACAGCCAGCCGGATTCTGCCGTCGGCGGGCAGGAGCTCGACATGGCGATCATCGCCGAGCGCAACCTCGACATGAACGGGGCCGTCCCAGGAGTCCGGATTCGACCCGCGCTCGAACAGCCCCCCGTCGTTGACCGCCAGAGGTTCGGACCACCCCTCGGTGTGCAGGCGGACGGTCAGCTCGGGAGATGACACCACCTCGTCTGCCGCGCCGGCGGTGGCGGTGAGGACCGGCGGAATGGTCGTCGCCGAGTTGGCGGCGACCGAATCGGCCCGCGGCCCGAGCATCACGGCACCGGCGACGGCGAGCACCGACAGTGCGGCCAGGCCCCTGACCATCGCCAGCTGACCGAACGACACCTCCGACAACAGGTGATCCGCTCTGTCCTCGCCGAACGAGGGGGTGTTGGACAGTCCCAACGCGCAGTATTCGGTGATCGCCATCCGGTCCTGGATGTACATGTCGTCGAACTCGAGACCGACTCGCACCGAACCGGAATCGTGCAGTGTTGCCGAACGAATGGTGCCGCTCGCCTCGATATGCCGCTCGGCGCCTCCGGCCCCGGGGACCGTGAGCTCGAACGTCACGGAGGTTCCAATCGGCGGGGCGGATTCGACGAGGGCGCCCAGGCCCGCCGGCGTGATGTCGAGCGTGGTGCCGGCGGCAGCGGCCACGGTGATCTCGGTCTCGAGCTCGACCCGGAGGCTCCGGCGCCGACCCAGGTCGCCGGCCAGACCGCCGAGCACGGCGAGGAGCGGCATCGTCACACCGACCGACACGACGAGCAACACCGCCGCGTCCCAGCGGCTCATCGAGGGAAGAGGGGTCGGGTACAGCGTGGTCATGGCCCGGGCGATCACCGCCAGTTCGAACACCACGAACGTCAGCGTCAGATACTGCATCCGACCCAACGATCCTCGGTGGGCGATGCGCAGATCGGGATGCAGCAGTTGCAGCGGTTTGTCGAATCGTGGGGTCAGGGCGGCAACATCGGCTCCGAGCGTGCGCCACCCGTTCTTGACCCAGTCGCCGAAGCCCATCGTGCCGCCCGAGAGCAGTCGACGAGCCAGCATCGACGCCGCCGAGAAGCCTGCCATCATGGCGAGCACCGAGGTAGTGTCGGCCGCCACCGGCAGGCGACCGACGATCAGGCAGAGCCCGAGGACGGCCAACGTTGCCAGCTGCCTCAGTCCGTGGGTGGTCGACATAGCCGCAGCCAACGCAGCTCGCCGGATGGGCCACGAGACATCGGGAATCGTCCAGGTGAGCCCGAGCTCCTCCAGAGCGGCCAGGCTCCGCTGCCGTCGTTCCGCCAGGTAGGGCCGGAGCGAGTCGGCGGCCGGCACCCGGATCAGGGGTCGGGGATCGTAATCGAAGCGCCAGCCGTCTCGCTTGAGGTCGACCGAGTAGCGGCTCAGCACCGACGCGCTCGGATCGTCGAAGACGGGCCGGCTGACGAAGGCCGCTCGCCTCAGCAGCGAACCCGGTCCGTGCCAGGGGGCCAGGCCCCGCTCGGCCCGGGCCGGCCCGACGAGCCGTCGCTCCAGCGCCTGCTCATCGCCGATCCGGTCGACGTGCATCAGTGACTGCGGGCTCAGCAGCCCGACGGCGATCTGGTTCACGGCGACGCGTTCGGCGATCCGACGGCTCTCGATCCCCTCGACCATGTCCGGCATCGGAACCTGGCCGGCCTCGAGCCACAGAACCCACGGATACTCGGTGTGGTCCAGAACCAGGTCAAGGCGGTCGACGGCGCGGCCGGGGACCCCGTCCTCGATGGTCACCAGGCGGATCGCGAGCGCACCCCAATGGCGACTGAGTTCGATCAGCTCGCTTCGTCGGTTTGCCGCCACCAGCACCGTGATCCGGGCGATTTCAGCCGTTGCGTGCAGACCGACGATCGAACGCTCGACGTCCAACGCAGTCGCGGACGGTGAGACGACGATCGCCACTTCGAGATCGGTGTCGGCCGAGATACGTTCGCCGTCGATCGCCCCGCCGTTGATCGCCCTGCCGTCGATCGCTCTGCCTTCGACCTCGCCGCCGTCCGTCCCCCCGTCGGGGCTTCGGGCTCGCCGGACGCCACGGCCGACCACCTCGTGACGGAGCGCCAGGATCTGTGCCACCGACCACGCCTCCGACCACAGCCACGGCATCGACAGCGCCAGGATCCAGCCGGCGCCGACCGTCGACGTGCGCCACGCCAGATAGATCGGGGCCAGACACAGAAACGCCGTCACGTAGCGGCGCGCCAAGCGACCGATAGACACCGCCCCGCCCGGGATGGCGTCAAATGGATCGGAGGTCGGGTCGGTCGGGCCCCGCCTCATTCGTCCGGAGGAGTGTTGGTTCAAGGGCGTGGGTGTGTTGCGCGCACAGGGCTCTCGAGGGAATTCGAGTCCCTGACTTCACATCGACGCCTGGCCCGAACTCATTAAGAGGACCGGGCATCTCTGTCGATGCCGTCTAGTCCGGTCGTACCACGGCCGGCTGGGTCGCCTGCCCTACGGGAACGCCGCCCCGTCGGCCGTTCCCCGTGCCCGGTTCCTACTCGAGGCGGCGGACACCCATGTCGAGGCAAAAGTATACTCACGTGCCATGACCTCGATGAAGAAGCGCCGATGACCACGATGCGGATGCTCACAACGGGCATTCGTCGACGGTCTGCGGTGTCGGGGTCGGCCCGCTACTCGGCGGCCGGGCTGATCAAGCGGGGCATCACGGGCGAATCGTGGCCTCGGGCCTGGCGGGATCACGAACTCAAGTCGAGTTACGACGTGGTGATCATCGGGGCCGGTGTGCACGGCCTGGCCGCCGCCTACTATCTGGCCGCCAACCACGGCATCACGAACGTCGCCGTGCTCGACAAGGGTTATGTCGGCGGCGGCGGATCCGGCCGCAACACCGCCATCGTCCGCTCCAACTACCTCACACCGGAGGGGGTGGCCTTCTACGACCGATCGCTCACCCTCTACAACACGATGGCCGGCGACCTGAACATCAACGTGATGTTCTCCGAGCGGGGCCACCTCACCCTGGCCCACACCGACTCCGCCCTCCGCACCATGCGCTGGCGGGCCGAGGTCAACAAACTCCAGGGCATCGACTCCAACGTCATCGGGCCCGACGAGATCAAGGCCCTCACCCCCAGCCTCGACACCTCGGCCAACACCCGGTACCCGATCCTCGGCGCCCTCTACCACCCACCTGGCGGCACGATCCGCCACGACGCGGTCAACTGGGGCTATGCCCGAGCCGCCAACGCCCTCGGCGTGCAGATCCATCAGAACACCGAAGTCACCGACATCGTGGTCGTCGGTGGTGAACGTGAGAGTGGCAGGGGCGGCGGTGGCCGGGTGACGGGCGTTCGCACCACCCGAGGAGACATCGCCACGCCGATCGTGCTCAACGCCACCGCCGGTTGGGCCTCGCTCATCGCGGCCATGGCGGGGGTGCGCCTGCCCATCACCACCCATCCGCTGCAGGCCGCGGTGACCGAACCGGTCAAAGTGTTCCTGCCCACCGTGGTGGTCTCCGGCTCGCTGCACGTCTACGTCAGCCAGACCGACCGGGGGGAGTTGGTCTTCGGAGCCTCGGTCGACCCGTTCGCGACCTACGACATGCGCGGTTCCCTCGATTTCACCGAGGAGCTCGCCGGTCACGTGCTCGAACTGATGCCGGGGATCTCCAAGATGCGGCTCCTCCGGCAGTGGGCCGGTCTGTGCGACATGACCCCCGACTACTCACCGGTGATGGGGTTCACGCCGGTCGAGGGATTCCTCAGCGACGTCGGCTGGGGAACCTACGGGTTCAAGGCCGGCCCCGTGTCGGGAGAACAAATGGCCGAATGCATCGCCACCGGCCGGACGCCCAAGCTCATCGCCCCCTTCGCCCTCGAACGTTTCACCGCCGGGCAGCTGGTCGGCGAAAAGGGCGCGGCCGCCGTCGGCCACTGATCCGAAATCGACACCGGGCTCGCCTCGAAAGGACGCAACTCCACATGCTGCTCGTACCGTGCCCCCACTGCGGGCCCCGCAACGCCGCCGACCTGCGCTACCTGGGCGAGACCACCGTGCGCCCGGATCCCTCCTCCGCCGATCCCGACGCCTGGCGTAGCTACCTCTATCTCCGCGACAACCCGGCGGGCTGGCTGACCGAGACGTGGTACTGCCGCTCCGGCTGTCGCCGCTACTTCACCCTGGAGCGCCACACGGTGACCAACGAGTTCCGCCAGTCGCCACTACCGTTCGCCAAGGGCGAACGATCATGAGCCGGCGGCTCCCGCCTCGGGCCGGCGAGGTGATCGATCGGAACGAGCCGGTTCGCTTCACCTGGAACGGTGCCGAGGTCACCGGGTACCGGCGCGACACCATCGTGTCGGCCCTGGCCGGCGCCGGGGAGCGGATCTTCTCCCGGTCGATGAAGTACCACCGACCGCGGGGCATCCTGACCGCCGACTACTGGGACCCGAACTGTCGGCTGCAGGTCGGCGACGAGCCCAACGTTCGGGCCGCCCACCGCCTGGTTGACCACGGCATGGCGGTATCGGCCCAGAACGCCTGGCCATCGCTCGACTTCGACGTGCGGGCGGCCAACAATGCCGTGTCGCGGTTCCTCACCGCCGGCTTCTACTACAAGACGTTCATGAAGCCGGCCCGCCTGTGGCCGGCCTACGAGAGGGTCCTGGCCACGTTCGCCCCCGGCGGGACCGTCGATCTCGACACCCCGCACGGCTACTACGACAAACGCTACGCCCACCCCGACGTGGTGGTGGCGGGCGGCGGTCCGGCCGGTCTCGCCGCCGCCCTCGCTGCGGCCGACACCGGAGCCCGGGTGATGCTGGTCGAGCACGACCACCGGCTGGGTGGTCACCTGCTCATCGGCGGCGGCGGCGATCGGGCTGCGGCCGCCGAGCTCGTCAGTGCGGTCACCGACCACCCCGCCATCGAGGTGTTGCTCGACTCCACCGTCACCGGCCGCTACGACGACAACTGGACCGCCATCGTCCAGCGCTCCCATCCCGTCGCAGTCGAGCGGCTGATCAAAGCTCGGGCCAAGGTCCTGGTGGTCGCCCCCGGCCTGATCGAGCGGCCGTACGTGTTCGGCGGTAACGATCGACCCGGTGTGATGCTGTCGGGCGCGGCCCGTCGCCTCATCGAGCTGTACTCGATCAAGCCCGGCGACCGGGCCGTGGTCCTGTCCGGCAACACCTCCGGCGACGCTGCGGTGCGGAGCCTCGAATCGGCGGGGGTGCAGGTCGTCCGGGTGGTCGACGCTCGAATCGGCGAAACCGTCGTCGCCACCCACGGTTCACCGAAACGGGTCGAGGCCGTCGAGCTGGCCGACGGGACCACCGTCGATGCCGATCTGCTGGTCACCGCCATCGGCTGGACCGCCCCGACGTCTCTGCTGAACATGGCCGGCGACCGGCCCGTCTACGACGAGGCGGCGGCCCGGTTCGTGCCCGGCGGTCGCCTCCCCGACACGGTGCTGGCCACCGGCGGTCTCGTCGGCGACGGCTCCCTCGACGAGCTGGTGGCCCACGGACGGGCGACCGGGGAGCTGGCCGCCCGCCGCGCCGCCATCGTCAAGGCCACGCTGCAGGCAGCCACCGCCCGGGCCAGGCCGCCGTCCGAACCGATCCCGGAGCCGCCGGCCGACGACCGGCCCGTGCTGCATCCCGCCCCGCACCCGCCGCTCTTCCGATCGGCGAGCCACGGCATCGTCGACTACTCCGAGGACGTGAACTCAAAGGACCTGGTGGCGGCGGCGGCCGAGGGCTACGACTCGGTCGAGTTGATCAAGCGCTTCACCACCTCGACCATGGGCCCCGAGCAGGGAAAGCTGGAGACGGTCAACACCGTCGCCGTGCTGGCCGAGGCCCGGGGCGAGTCGATCGGCGAGGTCGGGACCACGGTGTGGCGGCCCCCGTTCGCCCCCATCACCCTGGGCGCGCTCGGTGGTCGGGTGTTCGAGCCGACCCGGGTGTCGTCGATCCACGCCTGGCACGAGGCCAACGGCATGACACCCATTCTCGCCGGGCAGTGGATCCGGCCCGAACACTACGGCGACCCGGCGGCCGAGGTTCTCAATGTGCGGACCAACGTCGGCATCATCGACGTGACCCCGCTCGGAAAACTCGACCTGCGAGGCGCCGATGTACCTCGGCTGCTGAACCTGCTCTACACCAACAAATGGATGCAACTGCCGGTCGGCGGCGTGCGTTACGGGGTGATGTGCGCCGAGGACGGTGTGGTGATGGACGACGGCGTGACCGGACGCCTCGGTGACGACCGCTACCTCATGACCACGACCTCGTCGGGGGAGGGCACGGTGTGGGAGTGGGCGGAGAACTGGTTGCAGACGTTGCACCCGGAGTGGGACGTGGTGATCACACCGGTCACCACGGCGTTCACGTCGATCAATGTGGCCGGGCCCCGTAGTCGGGAGTTGCTGGGTCGGTTGACCGACGTCGATCTGTCGCCCGATGCGTTCGGCTACATGAACGTGCGGCTGGGCTCGGTGGCCGGCGTCGACGGCAGCATCATGTGGCGGATCGGGTTCACCGGCGAACTGAGCTACGAGCTGCACGTGCCCGCCGGTCACGGGCTGACGGTCTGGGAGGCTCTGCTCGATCGGGGCGCCGATCTCGGGGTCGCACCGTTCGGACTCGAAGCCCAACGGATCATGCGCCTGGAGAAGGGGCACTTCATCGTCGGGCAGGACACCGACGGGCTGACCCGGATGCCGTCGACCGGCCTGGAGGCGCTGATAAGACTCGACAAGGACGACTTCGCCGGGAAGCCGGAGCTGGCTTGGGCGCTCGACGGCGGCGACGCTGACGGTGCTGTCGGACCGGCGGTGCCGAGGATCGTGGCGATCCAGCCGACCGATCCGAACCTGGTCCCGGCCGAGGCCTGCCAGGTCGTGCGAGCCGGCACCAACGAGATCGTTGGTCGTATCACCTCGTCTCGGTTCTCCCCCACCCTTGAGCGGTCGATCTGCCTCGGTCAGGTGCTGCCCGAGGCGACGGCTGCGGGAACGGTTCTCACGGTCGTGTTGACCGACGGGACCCGAACGACGGCCACGGTGATGGCCCATCACGCCCATTTCGACCCGGAAGGAGCCCGTCTCCGTGTCTGACCGCTCTCCCAACCCGCCGGTGTTCGCCAGCTCCGTCACGAATCCCGTCGAGGGTTCATCCGGGGGTGCCGTGACGATCACCGACCTCAGTCATCTGACCAAGCTCGTCGTCAAGACGACCCCCACCCGCCCGGACGGGTTGGCTCCGCCGTTCGGGGCGGGCGAGCCGGCCGGCGAGGCCGTTGTCTGCGGCACGAGGCCCGGGGAGTGGACGGTGATCGGACCGGCCGACGCCTGCCGGGGCGCTGTCGGGCAGCCCACCGCCTCGTCGGCTCACGTCGTCGACATCAGCCACGGTCGAGTTCTGATCCAGGTGGCGGGCCCGGCCGCTGCGTCGGCGCTCGAGAAGGTGTGCAGCCTCGACTGGTCCGACGAGATGATGCCCGACGGCGCCGTCACCTCGGCCTCGGTGGCCAAGGTGGTCTGCGATGTGATCCGCCACGACGGCGCGTCGGTGCGGTACTGGCTCCTGGCCGACCGCTCCTACGGCCAGTACCTCTACGACGCACTGATCGACGCAGCAGCCGAGTTCGGCTGACGGACCCGGCCCCCGAACCCCCACCGACCCGCCTAGGGGAGCTGGTTGTCATGTGGTCCACCGACGTAGACACTGGGAACATGACCGACACCGTCAATCGCTCGGGTGTTCAGGACACTCGGGCCTACCGGCTCGACGATCGCTACCGAGCCACCGAAGGGCGGGTGTTGTTGACCGGGGTGCAGGCCCTCGCTCGCCTCCCCCTCGACCAGCTGCGGATCGACGCCGCCGCCGGACACAAGACCGCGGCGTTCGCCAGCGGCTATCCGGGCTCCCCGCTCGGCGGACTCGACATCGAGATGAGCCGGGCCACCCGCCTGGTTCCGGAGCTGCCGTTCGTGCACCAGCCGGCCGTCAACGAGGAGCTGGGCGCCACCTCGGTCATGGGCTCACAGCTCGCCGCCACCCGGCCCGACGCCCGCTACGAGGGAGTCGTCGGGTTCTGGTACGGCAAGGCCCCCGGGCTCGATCGGGCCGGTGACGCCCTCCGCCACGGCGTGTTCGCCGGGTCATCGCCGATGGGCGGGGCGGTGGTCCTCGTCGGCGACGACCCCGACTGCAAGTCGTCGACGATGCCGTCGTCCTCCGATGCCAGCCTCGTCGATCTCCACATGCCGATCCTCTACCCGGGCACGGTCGCCGAATGCCTGGAGCTGGGGCTTCACGCCGTCGCCTTGTCACGGGCGTCGGGGCTGTGGACGTCGATGAAGATCGTCACCCCGATCGCCGACGGCTCGGGCACCGTCGATCTCCCGGCACTGTCAACGCCGCCGGCCTTGCCCACGATCGACGTCGACGGGCAACCGTGGCGCAACAACCCGTCGGCGATGTTCCTCGGTCGCCGGATGCTCGAGGTCGAGCGCCAGTTCCGTGAGATCCGCCTGCCGCTGGCCGAGTCCTACGCCGCACTCAACGATCTCAACCGGATCACCGTCGATCCGACCGGCGCCTGGATCGGACTCGTCGCCACGGGCTTCACGTACTACGAGGTGCTCGACGCGCTGCGGCGGCTCGGCCTCTCATCGGAACACGACATCGAGGCCGCCGGGATCCGGCTGCTCCAGTTGCGGATGCCCGTGCCGTTCAACGCCGACAAAGTCCGCCACTTCGCCCGCGGCCTCGACGAGATCCTGGTCATCGAGGAGAAGAACCCGACGCTCGAGTGGCTCATCAAGGACGCCCTCTACGGCGGCGGCAACTGCCCCCGGATCCTCGGCAAACACCACGAGGACGGCCGGGTGCTGATGAAGTCGTGGGGCCGCCTCGACGCCGACGCCATCATCGGCGGCCTGCGCGAACGGCTGGCCGTACGCCTGGGTGATCGCCTGGCCCGGCTCGACGGCTCGGGCTCGGCCACCGAGAACGCTCCCGCCGGTGAGCGCAAACTCATACCGCTGTCGGTCAACCGCACACCGTTCTTCTGCTCCGGCTGCCCCCACAACTGGGGGACCAAGGTGCCCGACGAGTCGCTCGTCGGCGCAGGCACGGGCTGTCACGGCATGACGCTCCTGATGGACGAAGAGCGGGTCGGCGAGTCGATCGGCATCACCGCCATGGGCGGCGAGGGGGCGCAGTGGATCGGGATGGCGCCCTTCGTCGAAACCGACCACCTGTTCCAGAACTACGGCGACGGCACGTTCTTCCACTCGGCGCAGCTGGCGTTGCAGTACTGCATCGGCGCGGGAATGAACATGACGTTCAAGATCCTCTACAACGGCACGGTGGCCATGACCGGCGGGCAGGACGCGGTGAACCAGCTCTCGATGCCGGATCTGGTGCAGGTGCTGCTCGGCTACGGGGTGGCCAAGGTGGCGGTGACCACCGACGACGTCGGCCGGTACCGGGGCCGGGGTGGGATCGAGCTGCCGTCCGGGGTGGAGGTACACGACCGGGCCGACATCGTGGCGGTGCAGGAGGATCTGCGGTCGACACCCGGGGTGACGGTGCTGATCCACGACCAGGCCTGTGCCGCCGAGTTGCGGCGGGCCCGGAAACGGGGCCGCCTGACGATGCCGACCCGTCGGGTCGTGATCAACCACCGGATCTGCGAGGGTTGCGGCGACTGCGGCGACGTCTCGAACTGCCTGTCCGTGCAACCGATCGACACACCGTTCGGACGCAAGACCACGATCGATCAGGCATCGTGCAACTTCGACGAGAGCTGCCTGCGGGGCGACTGTCCGGCGTTCATGACCGTCGAGGTCGGCGAGGGCGAGTCCGGTGATTCGGTCGCCGACGGGTGGGGCGGGGTGGCCGCCGACGGCTCGGTGCCGGATCCCGTTGTGCCCGATGGTCTCGACCAGGTGCGAATCCGTCTGGCCGGTATCGGCGGCACCGGTGTGGTCACCGTGGCCCAGATCCTGTCGACGGCCGCCATGTTCGACGGCTGGGAGGTTCGTGGCCTCGACCAGACCGGGCTCAGCCAGAAGGCCGGGCCGGTCGTGAGCGACATCGTCCTCGCCCGCCCCGGCACGATCGCCTCCAACCTGGTGGGCGAACGCCAGGCCGACGTGATCCTCGGGTTCGACGCCATGGTGGCTCTGGCCGACGGGCCGGTGGCCGCCGCCGACCGGGGCCGGTCGACGGTGATCGTGTCGACCCGGCGCACGCCGACCGGGCGTATGGTGTCGCACCCCGACATCGCCTACCCCACCACGGAGCTGGAGCAACGGCTGGCCACCATCGCCGGCAGCGACGGCGATGGCGACGGCAACGGAGTGGCGGGCCACTCGCATTCGCTCGACTCGGTTGCGCTGGCCTCCTCGTTGACGGGCTCGGCGGCCGCCGCCAACATCTTGATGGTCGGCGTGGCCCTGCAGCTCGGCACGATCCCGGTCTCGGTGGAGAGCGTCGAGCAGGCCATCGATTTGAACGGCGTGGCGGTCGACGCCAACCTGGCCGCGCTCGATTGGGGACGGCGGTGGGCCCACGACCGGTCGACCGTCGAGCAACTGGCCGCCGCCGGCTTCGGTGAGGTGTCGCAGGCCCCGATGCGGGTGGCGGTGCCCGAGCTGCCCCGCTCGCTGCGATCCACGATCGACTCGTGGTCGGTGCCGGCGGACGTCGACGAGCTGCTGTCGATGCTGGCCGCCGACCTCGTCGCCTACCAGGATCGCGCCTACGCCGCGTCGTTCCTGTCGACCGTCGCAGAGGCGTTGGCCGCCGAGCGTTCAGTCCGGGCCGACAGCATCGACGGACGGGCGGCCGAGGTTCCCCTGCCGTTCACCACCGCCGTGGCCCGGAATCTGCACAAGCTGATGGCGTACAAGGACGAATACGAGGTGGCCCGGCTCCTGCTCGGGCCCGAGGGTAGGGCGGCGGCCGAGGCGGTGGGTGGCCCCGACGCCGAGGTGAGCTGGCATCTTCATCCGCCCATGCTGAAGGCGCTCGGCCTCGATGACAAGATCCCGCTCGGCCCGTGGGCCACACCGATGCTGAAGACCCTCGCCGCCGGCAAACGGCTGCGGAGCACCCGGATGGATCCGTTCGGCCGGATGGAGATGCGCCGCATCGAACGTTCCCTGATCGACGAGTACCGCTCGGCGCTCGACCAGGTCATCGACCGGCTGTCGTCGTCGAACCTCGACGCCGCCACCGCTCTGGCCCAGCTCCCCGACATCGTGCGGGGCTACGAGGACCTCAAACTCCGCCGGGTGGCCGAATTCCGCGACCACCTCGCCACCACCCTCACCCACAACTTTTCCTGAACCAAGCGCGCACTATGCGCGGATTTTTCAGGAAGAACCGAGGTCCGGTGGAGCTGGTCCGCCCATTCCGGCATACTCGACCGACGATCTTCCCCGGTCAATCTGGCTCCAATCAAGGGAAGACGGCATGAAGGTCAACAGCATCCTTCGAGACCAGCACGGTCTCATCACCCGTGAGCAGGCTCGGACTGCCCTCCGACCGGGACAGATCCGCTATCGGGTCGACAGCGGCGAATGGGTCGAGCCGCATCCTGGCGTGTACCGCCACAGTGCGATCAAGCCGACGTGGGAGAGTCGCCTCCTGGCTGCAGTCCTGTCGACGGACGGTGTCGCCTCACATCGATGCGCGGCCGCCCTGTGGAACCTGGAGCTGTACCGTCGTCCGCCAGTCGAGCTCACCGTGCCCGAGGAACGCCGGGCGCGCCGGAACGCCGTGCGGATCCACGGATCAACCCAGTGGGATCGGATCGACCGAACCGTGCGTCGTGGTATCCCCTGTACCGGAATCGAGCGCACGGTCTTGGACTGCGGTGCCGTTGCCGGGTCCCGCACCGTTGAGCGGCTGGCAGAGTCGGCGATTCGCCAACGGCTGACGACTTGGCCCGAGTTGGTGCTGTGTCTCGAACGCCACTCCCGGTCGGGGCGTAACGGCTGCGGAAACCTTCGTGTGGTCGTCGAGCGCCGCATCAACGACGCCACCGTTCCGCTGTCGGACTTCAGCCGCGTCGTCGTCAATCTCCTGGAGGACGCAGGGCTGCCGCCTGCCGAGCTCGAGTATCCGATCCTCGACGACGACGGCAACCTGGTGCTGCAGGTCGACCTGGCCTGGCCATCGCTCAAGAAATGTTGGGAGCTCGACGGTTTGGCGTTCCACTTCGCCCGCGAGGCGGTGGAGCGTGACCGGAGGAAACGGAACAGGGCCAAGGCGCTCGGCTGGAATATGCAGGAGATCCTGTGGTCGATGTACGCCGACGAGCCCCACGAACTCGTCAGACTTGCTCGCAACTTCCTCACTCCCGATTCTTCCTGAGTCAAAAGCGCACTATGCGCAGATTCCTCAGGAAAAGTTCTAGAGCGGGGTGACGCCGCCGTAGGCGATGCCGGCGAGGTGGGCCATATCACGGTCGAAGGTGGTGAGATCGTCGAGCGTGAATTCGGCGAGCGACGAGTGGCCGCAGGCCCGGGCGATCACCGCCATCAGGTCGACCGTAGAGGTGAGGAACCGCTCGAGCCGGTCGGCGGCCTCGTCGATGATGAGCCGGGCCCGCAGATCCTGTTTCTGGGTGGCGATCCCGACGGGGCAGTTGTTGGTGTTGCAGGCCCGCATGCCCAGGCAGCCGATGGCCTGGATCGCCGAGTTGGCGATGGCGATGGCGTCGGCGCCCAGCGCGAGCGCCTTGGCGAAGTCGGCGTGGGTGCGCAGACCGCCGGTCACCACCAGGGTCACCTTGTCATCACCGGCCCCCCGACCGATGCGGTCGAGGTGACGGCGAGCCCGGGCCAGCGCCGGGATCGTTGGCACGGAGATGTTGTTGCGCAGTACCGTCGGCGCCGCGCCGGTGCCACCGCCGCGACCGTCAAGGATGATGTAGTCGACGCCGATGTCGAGCGCGGCGTCGATGTCGGCCTCGATGTGCTGGGCCGACAGCTTGGCCCCGATCGGAATACCGCCGGAGGTCTCCCGAACGGCGACGGCCACCTCCCGGTAGTCGGCCACGGTCACGAGGTCGGGGAAGGTCGCCGGGGAGACAGCGTCCTCACCTTCCTCCAGTTCACGGACCTCGGCGATCTTCCCGGTGACCTTGGACCCGGGCAGGTGCCCACCGGTGCCCGTCTTGGCCCCCTGCCCGAACTTGAAGTGGAAGGCGGCCACGTCGGCCACCTTGTCGAGCGACCACCCGAACTTCCCCGACGCCAGCTCGTAGAAGTAGCGCGAGTTCTCCGCCTTCTCGTCCGGCAACATGCCGCCCTCACCGGAACAGATGCCGGTTCCGGCGCGTTCCGCGCCCCGGGCCAGCGCCACCTTGGCCTCCTCCGACAGCGCGCCGAAGCTCATGTCCGACACGAAGATCGGCATCGAGAGCTCGAGCGGCTTCTTCGCCCCGGGACCGATGACGGTCGTGGCCGATACCGGGTCGCCGTCGAACAACGGCCGGCGGGCGAGCTGGGCGGTGACGAACTGGATGTCGTCCCAGGACGGCAGCTCCAGATGCGACACCCCCATCGCCGCCATCGGCCCGTGATGACCCAGGTTCGACAGGCCGGCGCCGGCCAGCTCCCGGATCTCCGAGACGTGGGGTTCGTCCTCGGTCCCGTGAGGATCCTGATAGCGCCCCTGATAGGCGTCACGGTCGTAGGGCTGAGGGTTGTCGTGGGCCCACTCGGCGATCTCGTCGGCGTCGACCATCACCTTGCCGTCGTCCGACACCCAGGAGGTGAACTTCGTCAGCTGCTCGGAGTTGTTGTAGGCGCTGACGCCCGAGTCGACCCGGTAGTCCCAGCCGTGCAGCCCGCAGATCAGATCCTGACCGACGACCGAACCGTCGGCCAGCAGGGCGCCGCGGTGCAGGCAGCGTCCGTAGAGGACCGAGTGCTCGTCGTGGTCGTCGCCGTAGCGGATCACGACCAGATCGACGATGCCGACGAGCGCACCCGCCGGATCATCGATCTCGAGTTCGGCCCAGGCAATGAGGCTGGTCGGTTGCATGCGGATCCTGCTCCTTGGTTGTTCGGCTCTCCGACTCTAACCGGTACCCGGTTGACAGGAATCCAATCTTGATCGAACATATGTTCAATGACTGGGTCACAGCCTGTCTCGGGTCGCTCGACGTCGGCTCCCCGCTCCATCCTGCACGCCGATCTCGATGCGTTCTATGCGTCGGTCGAGCAGCGCGACAACCCGGAGCTGCAGGGGAAGGCGGTGGCCGTCGGTATGGGAATCGTGCTGGCCGCCAGCTACGAGGCCCGCCGCTTCGGGGTCAGGACGCCGCTCAACGAAAGCATCGCCCGCAGCCGCTGCCCGCACCTGATCGTGGTGCCGCCCCGTATGGAGGCCTACGCCGAGGCCAGCCGGGCCGTCTTCGAGATCTTCCACGACACCTGCCCGATGGTGGAGGCCATGTCGATCGACGAGGCCTTCATCGATGTGACGGGGCTGTGGCGCCTCGTCGGCCCGGCGGAGCAGATCGCGGCCGAACTCCGGCGCCGGGTCCGGGACGAGGTCGGCCTGCCGCTCAGTGTCGGCGTCGCCTCGACCAAGTTCCTGGCCAAGGTGGCGAGCGCGGTCGGCAAACCCGACGGGCTCCTCGTGGTCGAACCGGGGCGGGAGTTGGAGTTCCTGCATCCGCTACCGGTCGAGGCGTTGTGGGGGGTCGGACCGAAGACCGCCGAGCGGCTCCACCAGCGCGGCATCCGCAGGGTCTCGGATGTGGCCGGGATCGACCTCGACTCGCTGGTGGCCATGATCGGCAAGGGGGCGGGCAATCACCTGCACGCACTGGCCAACAATCGTGATCCCCGCCACGTCGAGGTCGGCCGTCGCAACCGGTCGATCGGCTCGCAGCGGTCGATGCCCCGGGCCGGGATCGATCGTGCCAAGGCCGAGGAGATCCTGCTGGCCGTATGCGACGGGGTGGCCAACCGGCTTCGGTCGTCACACCAGTTGGGTCGCACCGTGACGCTGCGGCTCCGCTATGGCGACTTCACGTCCGCCACCCGCTCCCACACCCTCCCCGACCCGACCGACTCGACCAAACTCATCCACACCGTGGCCCATGACCTGCTCGACACGGCCTGGCCGGTGCTCGAGGAGAAGGGCTGCACAAGGGTCGGGATCGCCGTGTCGAACCTCTGCCCCGACGACGCCGTGCAGCTCACCCTTCCCTTCGGTCGGGGCGGTGGGCGCAAGCGTTCCGGCGCCACCAGCGGCGAGGTGGGTGATCGGGAGCGCCCCGAACTCGACCGGGCGATCGACAAGGCCCGGCGCCGGTTCGGGTTCCACTCGGTGGGTCGAGCCCGGCTCGTGGGCGGATCAGTCGACCGTCACGGTCACCCGTTGCTCACCGACGCGGCCCGAGATCACCCGGCAGCACCCCTCTGACCTCCGCCGCCGCCACCAACCTGCTTTGGTGACCGGCCAGGAGACCGCGTAGGCTCGTGGCCATGACCGCGGTCACCGACATCGATCCGACCTGGCTGGCGCCGTCCTACTACATCGACTCTGATTCGCCGGAGGTGGCGGCCTACGCGATCGCTGCCGTCGGCGACGCCACCGATCCGGTCGACAAGGCCATCAAGCTCTTCTATGTCGTGCGCGACGGCCTCCGCTACGACCCCTACGGCATGGATCCCCGACCCGAGGCGTTCCGGGCCAGCCACGTGACCGGCCTCGATACAGCCTGGTGTGTGACCAAATCGGTCCTGCTGACCGCCGCCGCCCGCAACCAGGGCATCCCGGCCCGTCTCGGCTTCGCCGACGTGCGGAATCATCTGAGCAGCGAGAAGCTCCTGGAGCGGTTGGGCACCGATCTTTTCATCTGGCACGGTTACAGCGAGCTGCTGCTCGACGGACGCTGGTTCAAGCTCAGCACCGCGTTCAACATCGAGTTGTGCGAACGGTTCGGCGTGAAGACCCTCGACTTCGACGGAACCGACGACGCCCTCATGCACCCGTTCGACACCTCCGGCAACCGCCACATGGAATACGTGAACGAGCGGGGCAGCTTCGACGACCTCCCCTACGAGCAGATCGTGGCCGACTTCGCCGAGCTCTACCCGGAGTGGAGCCCCGAGACCGATGGGGGAAGCGCCGAGTCGGCCGGCGACAGCGCCTTCTCCGCCCGTATCGGGTAGCGCAGCCGTCGAACGGTTCAGGGAAAGCGCATCCTGGGCCCGGACTCGGCCCAGTCCTGGTGGTTGCGAACGTAGGCGTTGGCGACGTCGTTGACCGGGAGGTGATCCCACGACGTGAGCGCCCCGGTCGACATCGCCTCGTGCAGGATCCGGCGGCGGCGCTGCGACTCGATCACCCGCTCCCGAATGGCATCGGAGTCCCACCGTTCGACCACCTCGGCGGCGAAGGAAGCGGCCAGCTCGCGGTAGTCCCCGGCGGCGGAGACCGGCGTGAGCGGCATGCTGTCGAGCGCGGGCGGGCCGGCGACCGGATCGGGCGGCGCTTCACCGGCTTCGCCGGACGCCCGAACGATCGGCGTGATCAGGTTGTTGCGTTCCAGCGGATCGACCTCCAGATCGTAGAGCTGGTCCGGATCGGTGGCGCAGCTGATGAACTTGTAGCGGCCCCGGCGGATCATGAACATCGGATGCGATGTCATCTCCCCCATGTACTCGCCGGTCGTCTCGTCGATCTCGTCGACGCCACCGGTGGCCGCAGGCCACAGACTCCGACCGGCCCAGGCTCCGGTATCCACGTGGTCCGTGGCACCCTCATCGTCGAGACCTCGACCGTCGGTGGCGATGTCGACAACCGTCGGGAGGAGGTCGAGCAGCGAGCAGGCGTTGTCGACCGTCGAGCCGTCGGCCGCTCCGTCGATACCTGGTCCGGCCATCACCAGCGGAACCCGGGCCGAGCGCTCGTGGAACGACATCTTGAAGAAGACACCGCGGTCCCCGAGCATGTCGCCGTGGTCGCTGGTGACGATGATGACCGTACGATCGAGGCGGCCGATCTCCTCGAGGGTCGTGACCAGCCGTCCGAGCCAGTCGTCGAAGTAGGACGTGTTGGCGTAGTAGCCGTGCCGGGCGTTTCGGAGTTGGTCGGTGGCGAAGGCCGCCCCCGACCCGCCGACGGCGTCGGCCTGGATACCGGCCCGGATGCGGCACGTATGGGGGTCGGCCGTGTCGAGGTCGTAGGGATCGGGCAGGTCGATGGCGTCGTGATCGTAGAGGTCCCACCACTCGGGGCGGGCCACGTAGGGATCGTGTGGGTGGATGAACGACGCGGTGAGGAAAAACGGCCGGTCGTCACGGTCGCGGGCGATGTCGAGGAGCCTGCGGCGGGCGGTTTGGCCGACCTCGGTGTCGTAGTCGATCTGGTAGGTGGTCACGGCCGCGCCGGCGTCGGCCAGGACGTCCATGTTGTGGTACCACTTGTCGATCCGCTCGTCGGCCTTCTCCCAGTTCGGGGTCCAGGCGAAATCGGCGGGGTAGATGTCGGTGGTCAGGCGCTCCTCATAGCCGTGGAGCTGATCGGGTCCGACGAAATGCATCTTGCCCGACAGGATCGTGCGGTATCCGGCCAGGCGCAGGTGGTGCGAGAGGGTGGGGATCGAGGCCGGGAACTCGGAGGCATTGTCCCACGCATCGATGGTGGAGGCGGTCAGACCGGACAGCATCGTGAACCGCGACGGCGCGCACAGCGGGGCGTGGCAGTAGGCGGCGTCGAACCGCACACCTCGCTCAGCCAGCGCATCGAGGTGGGGAGTCTTGACGAGGGGGTGGCCGTATGTCGAGGTGAAGTGCGGGGCCAGCTGGTCCGCCATCACCAGCAGGATGTCCGGCTGGTCGCCGGACCGCCCGGAACGGGTTGTCATGAACGGGCAAGCTACCACCTTCGTTCGGCCGGCGACAAGAGCAGGGGAATCTCCACCGGGCGGGGCAGGCGGTGCTCCGTCGGGGCATACTCGGCTTGGTGAGGGCACCGAGGAGGTTGCACCCGTGTCGATCGTGGTGAACCCGGCCAGCAGGCCGGATCAGTGGATGGCCGCCATGGCCGCCGAGCTCCCGGAGGAGGACTTGTTTCTCTGGCCCCAGGTTGGCGCCTCGGGTTCGGTCGAGTACGTCCTGGCCTGGGAGATGACGATCGAGGACCTCACCGACTTCCCGAATCTGAAGGCCGTGTTCTCGCTCGGCGCAGGGGTGGACCAATGGATGGGGCTGGCCGAACACCCGGAGCTGGGGTCGGTCGACGTCGTCCGCCTCGTCGACCCGGCGATGTCGGATCAGATGGCGGCCTATGCGCTCCACTGGGTGCTGCACTACCAGCGGGGCTTCGATCAGGTGGCGGGGCTCAAACAACAGCGGCAGTTCAAGCCGCCCAGCCAGACCGACGGCTCGGACTACACCGTCGGCATCCTCGGTCACGGCAACATCGGCCGCCGGGTCAGCCAGGCTTTCATCGACCTGGGCTACCCGATCAACGCCTGGACCCGCTCGGGCGGACGTGGGCATCCCGACCCGTCGGTCACCCACTTCATCGGTTCGGAGCAGCTCGACGACTTCCTCGCCGCCAGCCGTGCCGTCGTCAACGTCCTGCCCAACACCGATGAGACCCTTGGTCTGCTCGACCGGAAACGGCTGGCGGCCTTCGCCCCCGGCTCGGTGTTCATCAACATGGGCCGGGGCACCGTGGTCAAGGAGACCGACCTCCTGAACGCGCTCGACGACGGGCCGTTGCGGGCCGCCGTGCTCGACGTGACCGACCCCGAACCGCCACCGTCGGCGTCGGCGCTGTTCGAGCATCCGAAGGTGGTACTGACCGGCCACTGCGCCGGGATGACCGTGGTGTCGACGGCGAGCCGGGTGATCGCCGACAACATCCGTCGGCTCCGACGGGGCGAGGCCGCCTTCCCGCTGCTCGACCCCGAGCGCGGCTACTGATCGTCCCCCGTCCGACCCACCCCGACCGGTGCGCTCCCAGCCCGACCGGTGCGCTCCCGGCCCGGATTCCCGGGCGCCCAACGCACAGTTGACAGGCCTCAGGAGACCTGTGCGCTCCCGGCCCGGATTCCCGGGCGCCCAACGCACAGTTGACAGGGGGCCGAGGCCGTCAGATCAGAGTCGCGAGGAAGGCCTTGGTGCGGGCGGTGTCCTCGGCGTTGTCGGCGAACATCGCCGCCGACAGTTGGGTCACGCCTGCCGCCCGAAGCTCCTCGACCCGCCCGGCACAGGTGTCCTCATCACCGACGATGGTGAGGTCGGCCGGGCCGTCGAGACCCTCGCGATCCAGCATCGCCCGGTACGACGGGAGTTGCCCGTAGATCTCGAACACCGTTGCGGCCCGCTCCCGTGCGTGGTCGACGTCGTCGGTCACCCACATCGGGAACCCGGCCACGATCTCCGGTGTCGGCCGATTGGCCTCGGCCGCGGCCTCGGTGATGGTCGGCACGGTGTGTGAAGCCAGGGTCCTCGCCCCGGTCATCCAGGTGATCGTGCCCTGGCACGTGCGGCCGGCCAGCTTGAGCATCTGAGGCCCGAGAGCGGCGAGGTAGACGGGCGGCCGTGCGTCGTCCGGATCGCCGACCGTGACCCGACCTCGGGCGATGATGGTTTCACCCTTTGCCCGGGTGTCGTCACCCTGGATCAGCGGCAGCAGCGCGTCGAGGTACTCCCGGGCGTGGCGCAGCGGCTTGTCGAACGACATTCCCCACATCCCTTCGACCACCGGCTGATGCGACAGCCCGATGCCCAGACTGAATCGGCCCCCGCACAGGAGATTCACGGTGCGGGCCTGTTCCGCCATCACGAACGGATGGCGAGGGTAGGTGGGCACCACGGATGTGCCGAGGCGGATTCCGGGAACATCACGTCCCAGGGCGCCGAGGAGGGTCATGGCGTCGGCTTCCCCCACGATCTGCGACAGCCAGAAGGTGTGGAGGCCGGCATCGGCCGCCTCCGTGGCGGCGGACACCATCGCGTCGTAGCCGCCCCGTCCCAGTGATCCGCCGAAGAAACCTATGTCCATTGGGCGATGCTAGTTGGGCGTGGAGTCAGGTGTGGACCTGGCCGACGACCGAGATCGGGGTTAATCGCACCAGCAGCCGCCCCTCGTCGACCATCGCCCGCCGGTACTCGTCCCAGTCGGGGTGCTCCTCCCCGGTCACGCTGCGGTAGTACTCGACGAGGCCGTCAGCTGTTCCGTCGTCGGGTTCGGTGGCAACCGGAGACAGCTCGACCATGCCGTCGAACGAGACGTAGCTCCAGCTACCCGGCTCGGTGACGTGAAACACCGCCCGGGGATCGCGCCGGAGGTTCCTGGTCTTGGCCCGATCATCGGTGACGGAGATGACGATGGTCCCGTCGGCCACGAAGTAGGAGACGTCCGACGACTGCGGACGACCGTCGCGCCGAATCGTGATCAGTACGCCATGCCGCCGCTGTGAGGCCCATTCCAACGCGGCTTCGATGTCCATGAAGCGATCGTACCCGATGAACGGGCAACGCTCGGTCGACCCTGCCCTTGTCGAATCGCCTCAGTCGGCGACGCCGGTTGCGCCAACGTGGCGAGTCGGACGGACCCGGACCAGGAGTTCATGCGGATCGGCGTTGCGCCGTCCGAACTCCTCGGCCCGATCGTCGCCGACGAACCGACGGCAGGTCTCGGTGGCCCAGTGCAGCATGGCCTCGGGATCGTCGTCGTGGGTGTAGGTGGTGGCGACTCCGTCGATGCGGGCGAAGGCGAAGGGAAACTGCATCTCGTCGACACAGACGGTGACCCTCGGGTCGCGAGCGATGCACCTGGCCTTGAGGCTGCCGGAGCCCATGACGAAGATCAGGTCGCCGGTGTCGTCGTCGAAGTCGAACCAGATCGGCACGACGTGCGGCCGGCCGTCGGCTCGGACCACACCGAGCTTTCCGGTACGAGACCCCTCCCGCATGAAGGCCACCACCTCGTCGTCACGCATCGGTCGCATGGTTCGACCGTAGCCGCGAGGTTGCCCATCGGGAGATCCTGCCGGCCAACCCGATCCTTCTAGGCTTGGCGAGGTGGCCATACCAGTCGCCGACAACCCGTCATCCCTGCCGCCGGAGGCGGCGGCCGTACGGCGGACCTTTCTGACCCTCACGTTCCTGGCCACGCTGGCCGCCTCCCTGATCCGGGGTATCGACGCCCTCTTCCTGCTCGACGCGGGGCTCAGCGCCTCCGAGGTCTTCACGGTGTACGCGTTCATGACGGTCGGCACCGTCGTCTTCGAGATCCCGACCGGAGCCGTGGCCGACATCAAGGGCCGGCGCCTGTCGTATCTGATCGGAGCCTTCGCCCTGGCGGCGGGGACGTTGTTCTACTGGTACCTGTGGCATGTCGGTGCCGGGTTCGCCTGGTTCGCCGGCGCCACGCTCCTGTTCGGTGTCGCGTTCACCTTCTTCTCCGGAGCCACCGAGGCCTGGCTCGTCGACGCGCTGGACGCCACCGGGTACACCGGCGACCTCGAAGACGTCTTCGCCCGGAACCAGATGGTCCTCGGTGCGGCGATGCTGGTCGGTACCCTGCTGGGTGGTCTGTTGGCCCAGACAACCGATATCGGTGTCCCCTATCTGGTGCGGGCGGCCCTGCTTCTCGTCACCTTCACCGTCGCCTTCCGAGCCATGCACGACCGCGGGTTCGAACCGCATGAAGCGGGAAGTTTCGTGAAGGCGATCGGTCAGACCACCACCGACTCGATCGAGTTCGGCTGGAAGGTCACGCCGGTTCGATGGATGACCCTGGGCGGTGCCTTCATGTTCGCCACCATGGGTTACATCTTCTACGCCATGCAGCCGTACCTGCTCGAGCTCTACGGCGACAGCGAGGCCTATCTCGTGGCTTCGGTGGCGGCGACGATCGTCGCCGGAGCCCAGATCGTCGGTGGCGCGACATCAGGTGTGGTCAGGCGCCGGTTCACGAGTCGCACGTCACTGATCATGACCCTCACTGTGGCTGGAGCGGTCCTGGTGGCGGTGATCGGTCTGGCCGGCAACTTCTGGGCGGCCATTGTCGCGCTCGTGCTGTGGTCCGTGGTCTTCGCCGTCCTGTTTCCGGTTCGACAGGCCTTCCTCAACGCCCAAATCGACTCCCGCCACCGCGCCACGGTCCTTTCCGTCGATTCGCTCGTGGGTTCGGCCGGGAGCATCCCGGCCAGTCCGGCCCTCGGTCGTGTCGCCGACGTGGCCGGCTACGGACCGTCGTTCCTCGTGGCG
Organism: Acidimicrobiia bacterium; assembly: GCA_029863385.1. Classification (GTDB taxonomy): domain Bacteria; phylum Actinomycetota; class Acidimicrobiia; order Acidimicrobiales; family SZUA-35; genus JAHELU01. The sequence goes on along the minus strand of JAOTVU010000009.1, from coordinate 23,554 downwards.
GCCGTCGTCCAGATCGGAGCGCTGCCGTTCCTGGCCCGAGCCCGGGTGACGTGCCCCGGTCACACCGACCGGATCGACCTCGAACCCGGCCCAGCCGCAGCGGCGGCCGGCTGACGCTTCAGCCCGCCGACAGGCGCAGGTTCAGGCGTCGACGAGTGGCGGGTTCGGCGGCTGGCTCGGCCAGGGATACGACTGGCCCAGCATCTGGCGGACGACGGGGTCCGCGGCCTCGAGCCACCCTTCGGGAAGACCGGTCACCATGTCCTCGATCGGGGTGACGAATTTGGGCAGGAACTCGATGAGCAGGCCGATCCGCCCGGCGTTGCTGCGGTTTGGCATGGCGCAATGCCAGGTGAGGCCGTAGAAGAGGATCAGGTCGCCGGGGTCGCCGAGCATCTGCATGTAGTCGTCGAAGAAGCGGTCGTCGGAGGTGGGATAGTGCATGGCCGCCGCCGAACCGGGCCGGTAGGCGGTGGCTCCCGACTCGACGGTGAACGGATCGATGATCACCGTGCCCTGGCAGTTGAGCGGGAAGGAGGCGTTGATCCTGGCCGGGAAACTGTGTCGGCGGTGGAAATCCCAGTAGGGGTAGTCGATGTGCGGCTCCTGCCCGCCGAAGCCGGGCATGGTTCGGCTGGCGCAGTAGGACCCGACGATGAAGTCGGTACCGAGCAACGCCCGCATCGACTCCACGATCACCGGGCTCGTGATCATCTCGACGAACACCGGGTCCCTCGGGAACAGGTTCCAGACCCGACGCTGGAGGAGGGCGTCGTCATCGCCCTGATTGAAGTGCGAGCCGGTCATCGCGGCATCGCTGGTCTCGGTCTCGACGTACGCTTTCGCTCGGGCGACCTGGTCGGCGGAGAACAGCCCCGGGATCCGGATCGCGCCGCCGCCGTCGAGCAGCTCGGTGACGATCACGTCCGGATCGAACTCGTCGACGGCCAACGTGCGCATGGCCCGATCGTACGCCATCCGACGATTGTCGCGAAAGGCGTGGCGTCGCCCCGCTCTCCGCGACATTTCCTGGAGGAGTCAGGGGGTGTAGCCGTCGGGTTGGATGTCGAAGCCCCGGTTGAACCGGGCTCGGGCGTTCTCCCAGGCGATCAGGTGGGTCAATTCGACCGCCTGCTTTCGGGTGAACGTGGCGGCGATACGGCCACGGAGGTCGTCGTCGACGGCAGCCGGGGTGGCGGTCAAAGCCTCGGCGTACTCGGCGACGAGCTTCTCGGTGTCGGTCAGCTTGTCGGTGAGTCGCCAGTTCGCGACGGCGTCGATGGTGTCGGAGTCGATGCCCAGCTCACGGCCGATGGCGGTGCTGAAATCGTGTCACCACATGCAGCCGATGATGGCGGAGGTTCGAAGCTGGGCGATCGTCTTCAGTCGATCGTCGACCGAGCGGCTCATGCCCACCCAACGTTCCATGGCCAGCTTGCCGAACAGCGTGGGCTTGTGGGCGGCGGCAGTGCGGTACGGACCGGGCATGACGGGCCCCCGACGCAGCACCCTGAGCGGGGTGAGGGGATTCATCGGACAGCTCCCTCGCTGAGGCGGGCCTCGGTGGTGGGGCGTGGCGGGCGCATGCTGTGGTGCCATTGCCACATCAGCACCACACCGGCGCCGACCACCGCTGCGGCGAGCGTCAGATCGTTGACCGTGTTGTCGGCCGATGTGAGCCCGTCGGCCGGATTCGCAGCATGCCAGAGGACATGGGGCAGCGAGAAGGCGAGAAACGCCACGGTGGCCGTGATCACGACCTCCCGTCTCGGCCACAACGCGGCCAATCCCATCGCCACGCCCGATGCGAGCAGGCCGGCTCCGGCGTCGGTGGCCAGGTGCTCGTTGTAGGGCGGCAGGGCGGAGATCAGTTGAGGTGCCCAGCCGGGGAAGGTCTCATACCAGTGCTGCGGATCGACGACGGCCCACAACCCGGTGATCAGGTTGGGGACGGCGAGCAGCACCATCAGCACCCGGAGCCACGTCGGCTCACGAGGAGTCGTATGGGGGGACAATCCGGTCATGACGCAACCTCCTGTGTCGCCAGCGCCCGCATGGTGACGTCGACCCATGCGTCGAGGAATCGGTCGGTGTCGACCCCGTGCGGCGGCTTGTCGAGCAACCAGGCGTGGCGGCGGTGATGAACCAGTGCGCTCAGCAGCACGGTGGCCACGGCCGCCACGTCGATCCCGGTCGCCCTGTCGGACTCGAGGCTGGAGTCGGCATCGTGGGTGGCCCGAACCCAGGCCCCGAATATCTCCTCGGCGTAGCGGAATCCGGGTTCGACCATCGCTTCGCGCATCCGGTCACGGAGCTCGGGGAACCGGCGGCCGTCCTTCTCGATGATCTGGTTGATGTGTTTCTCCCGATCGAGTTCGTCGAGCGCAACCCGGGCGATGAGCCGCAACGACGAGCGGGGGTCGGCCACCGCCTCCGGCGACGCGAACCAGGCGACCTGGTCCGACAGGTCGGCAACACCGCTGATGCGCTCCTCCATGGCCTCCTCGACGAGCGCCCGCTTCGAGGGGAAGTGCTTGTAGAGCGCACCCCGCCTCGGTGCCAGACCGACGGCGGCCTCGATCTCGCCGACGGTCACACCGTTGAATCCGCGCTCGGCGATCAGCGCCATGCCGGCGGCCAGAAGGCGATCACGGGTTGGCCGATCCTCATCGGTAATCGTTGGATTACCACGCATGGTCTCCACTCTAGGTAATCGGCTGATTACCTGTCAACAGGCGTCACCCGAGCTGTGCAGCCGGGCCGACGATCGGTGCCATCTCGGCTGCCAACTTCGGGGACTAGGCTTTGGTGGTGCAGCGCTGGGGCCGGGTGGCCGTCATGGTCGGGGTGACCACCTGGGCGGTCGGCAACCTGATCGTGCGCGACACCGAGCTCCAGGGTCCCCGCCTCGCACTCTGGCGATACGTGATCGCCGCCGTGCTCTACACGGGGTGGCATCTGTGGCGGGTCGGGCCGCTCAGTCTGAACCAGGCCAGGGTCGCCGCGCCCGCCGCCGTCGCCATCACGCTCGAGATCGCGCTGTTCTTCACCGCCATCCAGCGAACCACCGTCGCCAACGTGACCGTGATCGGATCCCTGGTGCCACTGCTCCTGGCGGGTATTGCGGTCCGACGCTTCGGTGAACGGATTCCGGCGGCGGTGGTCGTGGGGGCGGCAATCGGCCTCGCCGGAGTTGCGGCCGTCGTCTACGGCTCGACCGCCGCCGTCGGCTGGTCGTTGGGTGGCGACGCGCTGGCGGTGGCCGCCCTGCTGTTCTTCGCCGCCTACTTCGTCTTCGGCAAGGAGGCCCGAAGGTCGCTGGCCGCGGTCAGCCTGCAGACCTACACGATGTTGATCGGTATTCCGGTCCTGGTGATCGTCTGTTTTGCGACCATCGGTACCGTCGCTCCCCCGCCGGCCGATCAATGGGTGTACCCGATCGGGCTCGTGGCTCTGCCCTCGACGGGGCATCTGCTCGTCAATTGGGCCCACCAGCACGTCACCCTCACCTTCACGTCGCTGATGACGCTGGCCGTGCCGGTCCTTTCGGCCGCGGGCGCCTGGCTGGCCTTCCGTGAGGCGTTGACCACGATGCAGGTGGTCGGCATGGCGGTGGTGCTGATGGTGCTGGCGTTTGTGGTCCTCGAGGGTGAGCGGGGCCGCTTCCGAACCTCGTAGCGGCCGGGCGCCGAAATCTCCGGATCGGTGGCTACAGCTCGTCGACGTCGATGATCGGGCCGCCACGATCCGGGCCGCCCGAACCGTCATCGGACTCGGCCGGCAACTGATTGCGCAGGTGGTTGATGTAGGCGAGGGCCGCGATCAGCACACCGATGTCGTCGAAGAGAAGTGGGTCCGGTAACACGTCGATCGGCAGGACGGCGTACCCCAGCGCCAGCCAGAACGCCGCCTTGGCCCCGAACGGCATGAACTGCTGGTGGACGAGACGGTACTTGGCCAGCAACTTCAAGAAGAGGAACACGGCGGCGATGACCATGGCCAACGCAACGACGATGATCAGGGCCAGCGCCAGACCACCCCGACCGTCGAACCACGATTCAATCATGCGCTGTCACCTCGCCACCTCATGAGCCCGACGGCGTGAACGTCTCTCCACAAGCCTAGGGGCCGCGTCGGGTAGGCGCTTTGCGAAGGCGCCGGAGCACGACACCTGCTAAACAGGGCAGGGCAGCGGTCGAGCAGGGGGAATCCATGAATGAACGCTCAACAGGAACGGTCGAATTTCGAGACCGTGACACGTGCCTGAACTGCAGCTCGAGCTCGCTGACGCCGGTGTGGACGGCTCGATTCTCCGACGACGACGTCCAACGAAACCTCGGACACGGAGGCTACAGCGTCGGGGTTGCCGAGCTGTTGGGCGACAACGAGTTCCAGCTCGTCCGCTGCGACACCTGCGATCTGATGTTTCATCGCCGGGTGCTGTCCCCCGAATGGCTCGACGTGCTCTACAGCGACTGGATCGACCGCAACCAGATCGAGCACTTCCACGCCGGTGTCGGGCCCCGAACCCATATGCACGACTTCGAGCAGGGACGCCAGTGCGTGAAGCACGCGCTCCGATTCGACACCATCCTGCGGGCCCGCCTGCCCTCGGTGGAACGCTACAACCTGCTCGACTTCGGCTGTGGTGACGGCGAGTTCGCGGCGCTGCTCGGTCAGCTCGGTTTCCGATCCTACGGTATCGACGTCGGGGCGGCCCGGGCCGAGCGGTCCGGCGAGCGAGGGGTCACCATCTTCCGGTCACTGGGCGAGTTCCGCCAGGCCGACATCGGTGAGCTGCACGTGATCACCCTGTTCCAGAACCTCGAGCACCTCGACGACCCACGACGGGTGCTGGACGACCTCGTCGATTGCCTGACCCCCGGCGGGCTCGTGGTGGTCGAGGTTCCGGATTGCTCCGGCATCACCGGCCGGCCGGGAACCCTCCTCGACTTCCACAAGGTGCATCCGCTGGAACACATCAACAATTTCACCCCCGGCACCCTGACCGCCTTCTGCGAAGGCTCAGGCCTGACCAGGATCACTCGCATCCCGGCCCACGTGACCACCAGCATCCGCGACCTGGTTCGGACCGAAGCCACCCGGGTCGTCAAACCGCAGGTGACCAACCAGTACTTCCTCAAGTCCTGACCAAGCCCTCGCCGCCGACCCCTTTCCGTGCAGCCCCGGTGACATGGGGCGTCACCTGGGTTGCGGGTTTCGGGGGACGGGTCAGCGGTACGAGTCGGCCTGGAGGCGGAACAGCTCGGCGTAGGTTCCGCCGGCGGCCATCAGCTCGGCGTGCGAACCGAACTCGATGAGCCGGGAACCGTCGAGCACCGCAATGAGGTCGGCCATCCGCACCGTCGAGAAGCGGTGGGAGACGAGGATCGTGATGCGGCCGCGTTCGTCGGGGCCGCCACCGGTCACGGCCCTCTTACGGGCCGACGAGGCGTATCGCTCGAACAGCGCGTGCTCGGTCTCGGCATCCAGCGCCGAGGTGGGCTCGTCGAGGATCAGCACCAGGGCGTCATCGCGCATGAACCCCCGGGCCAGTGCAAGCTTCTGCCATTGGCCGTGCGACACCTCGACACCCTCGTCCCAGGTCGGGCCCAGTTGGGTGTCGAGACCGCGGGCCAGCCTGTCGATCACGTCGTCGGCCCCGGCTCGGCTCACCGCCCCGCCGACGGCCACGGCATCGTCGGCCCGGGGCTCGTCGCCCAGACCGACCGAGGTCAGGGCTCGGAATTCGAATCGGAAGAAGTCCTGGAATGCACCCGCCAACCGGCGCCGCCAGTCGGCGGCGGGCATGCGGGCCAGGTCCACACCGTCGACCAGGACCCGGCCGCTCGTCGGGGCGTACATTCGGGCCAGCAGTTTCACCAGGGTCGACTTGCCGGCGCCGTTCTCCCCGACGATGGCGACCACTGAACCGGCCGGCAACGCCAGGTTGATGTCGTCGAGGACGAGCCGGTCGGTACCGGGGTAGGCGAACGACACCCCGTCGAACACGATGCCGGTCGTCAGACGATCCGGCACCGGCGAGTCGGCCGATTCGTCGGCCGCCTCGGCCAGCAACTCCAGCCAGCCGAGTTTGCGGGAGGAGTCGAGCCAGATTCCACGCAGGAAGCCGAGCTCGCCGATGGCGGCACCGATGTAGGACGACAGACGGGAGCCGGCGGCCAGCACCAGCACGACGCCGGCCGCTCCGGCGTCGGGCCGGGACGCGACGAAGGCGATCGCCAGTACGTAGGCGACGCCGAACAGGGCCCACGCCGCAAAGCTCCAGGCCGCACTCACCACCTGGGTGCGGGCCACCGGTCCATACCAACGGCTCCACGCCGCCGCCCTCCGTTCGACGAGGCTCGGACCGAGCCGCTGCAGCCGGACCTCCTTCCCGGGAGCGGCGGTGGTGCCCAGAACGAACAGATGGCGGGCCATCCGGTTGTGGACCGCCACCTCCTCCTCGACCCGCCGTTCCACGCCCGGTCGCCACGAGGCCGTGGCCACCATGGGGAGCCCGAACAGGCCGAGGAGCAGGAGAGCCGGATGGATCGACGCCAGCAGCGCCAGCGTCACTCCGAGCCGCACCACCCACCCGGCGAGTGAGAACAGCGACATGAACAGATGGTCGAGGGTGAACACCTGATCTCGGAGTACGGCCAGCCGGTCGAGGTAGTCGGGACGCTCATGATGCTCGACGGTTGCGATTCGGGCCTGGAGTGAGGCGACGTGCACCTCGAGCGCGATGCCGATCCGGTCCCGGAACCGCCGCTCGATCCGTTGGAAGACCACGCGCAGGATCCACGTGAGCACCGCCGAGGCGGCCAGGCCGGCGGCGGACCACCAGATCCGGGGGCGGTTGCCGCTGACGACGCCGTCGGTCAACAGGGCCAGCCAGAGGGCGATCAGCGCATCGGGAAGGGCGGTCACGATCGTCATCACCAGCGAGGCCCACAGGAGTCGGGGCTCCGCCCGGTAGCCGATCCGGAGGGTGCGCCACAGCGCCGGCAACGACGGTGGCAGCTCGTCGAGCGATCGGCGGGCCGTGGCGCGTTCGTCAAACCCGGCGGCATCGGCCGTGGTTGCGGCGCCGTCAGTCGAGGCGGTCATACACCATCTCCTCCCCCATCGCGTCGACCTCGACGAACCGCGACGCCTGCAGGCTGTACATCGTCTCGTAGCGACCTCCGAGCGCCATCAGCTCGCCGTGGGTGCCCAGCTCGATGACCCGGCCACCCTCGACGACCGCAATCCGTTCGGCCAGACGGACCGTGGAGAACCGGTGGGAGATCAAGATGGTGGTACATCGGCTGGTGGCTTCCAGCAGCCGGCGGAAGATCTCGGTCTCACCTCGGACATCGAGTTGGGCGGTCGGTTCGTCGAGCAGTACCAGGCCGGCCCCGAGCTTCACACCGCAGATGGCCCTGGCCAGCGCCACCCGCTGCCATTGGCCGCCCGACAGATCGATGCCGCCCGGGTACCCCTTGGACAGCGGCGTGTCGAGGTCGTGGGGGCCCGACACCAAACCATCGGCGCCGGCCGCGGCGAGCGCGTCGCGAATCACCTCGTCGGGTGCGCCGAGCGGTGCGACGTTCTCCCGCAGACTCAGCTCGTAGCGGACGAAGTCCTGGAACACAGCGGTCACCCGCGATCGCCAGAGGTCGAGATCGAGATCGGTCAGCGGTCGACCGTCGACCTCGATCAACCCCTCGTCGGGGTCGTAGAACCGGCACAACAGTTTGGCCAGCGTGGTCTTCCCAGCGCCGTTCTGCCCGACGATGGCCAGCGATGTGCCGGCTTCGATGCGCAAGTCGAGCCCGGACAGTACCGGGCCCGACGCCCGAGGGTAGGTGAAGCCGACATTGCGGAACTCGATGGTGTGGGCGCCCGCGGATGGGCCGCTCGGCGCGATGCCCGTCGCCTGCGAGCCGGAGGGGGCGGTCAGGGTCTCGGTCGCGGCGAACAACGCCACCAAACGATCGACTGCGGCCGCCGGCGCGGCCGACGTGTCGAGCGCCCACGACAGCGCACCGAAGGCCATCGACGAGACCATGATGGCCGCCATCAGATAGACGACGGCGTCGCCGACCGGTATCGAGCCGTCGGCCACCGCAGCGGCCAAACGCCAGAAGACCAGGGCGTTGGCGACCGAAACCGCCAGCAGGCTCGACAACACCGACCGCTCCCGCAGCCGGGTCGCCTCCCAGTACAGCTCGAAGAGCCGGCGGCGACGTTCGGCGAAGCGGTCGACCACCCAGTCGCCCAACCCGAACAAGCGAAGCTCCTTGGCCGCCGGGGCGTCGACGGCCAGGGAGTAGGCGTAGTCGGCGTGACGCTGGGCGGTGCGGACCTCATCGGTGTTGCGATCCCGCCACACACCGCTCTCCTTGAGCAGAAGATGGGTCGAACCCCAACCGGCGACCAGCACGAGCGGCGCCCACCAGGTGAAGCCGAACAACACGACCGCGGCTGCCAGCCCGCCGAGCAACGGTTGCAGTCCGCCGGCAATGAAGCCCATGGCCACGAACAGCGGTGGCCCCGTGATGCCGAGGTCGAAGTCGCGGGCCATCGACAGATCGTTCGCCCGCTCCGGGTCCTCCATGTGGCTGATGCCCGGAGGGCCGGTGGCGGCCCGGATCAGCCGGTCGTTCATGTGATCGGAGGTGCGGCGCCCGAGAAGCTGACCCATCGCCTCGTGAAGGGGGTTGATCACCTGCATGCTGACGAACACGATCCCGATAACGGCCAGCGGACCACGCAGCGCCGCGCCGCCTTCGACCGCCCTGATCAACGAGCCGGACGCAACGGCGAACACGGCGGGCAACACCCCGCCGACGACGAGTAGTCCCCACCACAGCACGGTCAGCGTGCGGGACGCCCGAAACAGGGTCCGAAAGAAGATCACCTGGGGATGGTCGACCCATCGATCCATGATGCTCACATCACCATCATCGCCCCCAGCGCCGACAATCCGACGAAGATTCTCGAATCGTCAGGCCGACCGGCCGATCGCCGTCACGCATCCAAGCGGCACGGCCAGCCGTAGTATCGGTTGCATCTCATTCGATCTTCGGAGGAACAGTTCATGGCCCGGCTCCCACCTTCAGTCCGACTCAAACTCCCCTTTCTCATCGCCGCCTTCGCATCATTCCTGTTCTCGGTCTGGTTGTACTTCGTCGACGACAACATGATGGCCGGCATCTTCGTCGGCCTCTGGGTTCCGTCGATCCACTCGCTTGGAACCCTTCTGTTGACCTCGATCGATCAGCCGGCCATCGAACAGACGCTGGAGCATCAATCGTGAGCCAGACCATGATCTTCGGCATCGGGGTGGTCATCTATGCGATCACCGTGGTGGGCGTCGTCATGGCGGGTGGAATCTGGTTGCGGGGACTGGCCAACGAGGAGGCCCGTCCGGCCATCAAGAGAGAGCGCGATCGACAGATCGACGAGAACAAGCCCCCCGACTAGAGGAATCCGACTCCGCCGGATTGTGGGCGATTCCCGTGAGGGATCATACTTGGTCCCATGGAACCGACGCTCAACCCGATCCACGAAACCGTCTGGCCGTCTGCTCCCCGTGGGGTCCAGGCGCAACGCCGGGCGCCGCGGCTCACCACCCTCGACGACAAGCGGGTGGCATTCCTCTGGGACTACGTTTTCCGGGGTGACGAGCTCTTCCCGGTCCTGGCCAAGGAGCTACAGCAGCGCTACCCGGCCATCGAGATCGTCGACTACCCCGAGTTCGGCAACCTGCACGGCTCCGACGAGAAGGAGAAGGTGGCGGCGCTCCCCGAGCAGCTGAAGGCCCGCCACGTCGATGCGGTCATTTCGGGGATGGGGTGTTGAGGTAGCTGTACGCCCGCCGTGTTGCGGGCCGCCATCGCCGCCGAATCGGCGGGTATCCCCTCGGTTTCGATCGTCTGTGAGGGTTTCGAGGGCCAAGCCGCGGCCACCGGTCGGGGTCACGGGTTCGACGACATGGCGCTCGCCGTGACCGTCGGGCACGTCGATGCCCAGTCGGCCGACGTCATGATCGGCAACTTCCTCACCCACACCGTCGACCTCGTCGTCGACGGCCTCACCGGCAGCGGGGCGGCGCCGGCCGCCGCCGACGGGACCGCGGTGGAACCGGCGGCCGTCGACATCGTGGCCCGAGGTTCGCTGGACGAGATCAATCGGCTTTTCGTCGAACGGGGTTGGAGCGACGGACTGCCCGTCATCCCTCCCACACGAGAGCGGGTCGAGTCGTTCCTGGCGGTGACCGGGCACGACCCATGGAAGGTGATCGGCCGGGCGGTCTCGTCCGGCCGGGATCTGACCGTGTGGTCGATAGCCGTCAACGCCGTGATGACCGGATGCGATCCCGCCCACCTCCCGGTGCTGCTGGCGGCGGCCCGGATCCTGGCCGATCAACGCTACGGCGCCGAACACTCCGGCAACACCACCGGAGCCGATGCACTGATGATTCTCAACGGTCCGGCTGCCTCCGGGTTGGGCTTCAACAGCGGCCCGGGTGCGATGAGGGAGGGGACGCACGCCAACACCAGCGTCGGGCGATGGCTCCGCCTGTACCTGCGCAACGTCTTCGACTTCACGACTGAACAGCACGACAAGGCCACCTTCGGCAACAGCACCCGGGTCGTGTTGACCGAGAATCACGACACACTCGTCGACATCGGCTGGGAACCGCTGTGCGCCCAGATCGACACGAACCTCGGGATCGACAGCAACGCCCTGACGATGGCCCGGTTCAATTCGGGCGCCATCATCGGCAGCGTGTTCGGGTCGACGCCGGAGGAGATCACCCCCTATCTGGGCAACGGGCTGGCCCGGGTCAGCGGATGGGATCTGACCCACGTCCACGGGTTGGGTCACGACCAGTTCCAGCCACTCCTGGTGCTGTCGCCCATCCTCGCCCGCACCTACGCCGCCGCCGGGTGGTCCAAGGCCGATGTGCAACGGGCCCTGTTCGAGCACGCCCGTATTCCGGCGGCGCAGTTCGAGCGGCTGATCGGGGAATGGTCGAATCTGACCGCCGGGCGACCACGCCTGGTCGATCTGGTGTCCGAGGGGCATCTGCCGGACGTGTTCGCCGCCTCCGACGACCCGGACCGGCCCGTTCCGGTCGTGACCCGCCCCGAGCGGATCATGATCGCGGTGGCCGGTGACCCGAACCGCACCAACGCCTACGCCCTGGCCAATGACGGGCCTCACGGCTGGTGGACGACGAAGACGATCGACCTCGACCCGTCACTGGACCTCGTCTGCACCATCCCCCCGAGAGCCTGAGCCTTCGACGACCCGATTGCGGATCGTGCCAGGTACAAACCTCCGGGCTAGGAGGTCGAAGCGGCTCGGTGCCGGTGCCACGATAACACGAGGGCGACCGTCGAACGGGTCGACGTAAGCCAGACTCCGAGCGTGGAGAAGTTGGTGCTCCGCCTCATGGGCCGCGTTGATCGCGGGATCGCCGTAGAGGCGATCGCCGAGAATCGGCCAACCGTCCACGGCGGTCTGGACCCGGAGCTGGTGGGTGCGCCCGGTCTCAGGCTCCAGTCGAACCAGGCTCAGGTCGCCGGTCCGGTCGATCACCCGGTAGCTGGTGATGGCAACCTTGCCGCCGCTGCGCACCGACCGCATCACGTCCCGGCCCCGCTCCCGGCGCTTGGCCAGATGATGCTTGAGCGCACCATCGTCTGCTCGGGGCCCGCCGACGCACACCGCCTCGTAGACCTTGGCCACCTCCCGCCGTTCGAACAGCCTGGTCAGCTCCCGCCGGGCCTCGACGGTGTGAGCCAGCAGGACCACACCGGAGGTCCACACGTCGAGCCGATGGACGACGGCCGGGTCCGGATCACCGGCGCCCCGGGCCCGCAACCACCCGGCAACCGCCGCTTGAAGATGCGGACGATCGGGATCCCGGGTGGCGTGAACCGGCCAGCCGGCCTCCTTGGCCACCGCGATCGAGTGGTCGTCGAGGTGGACGACATGAGCATCGGTCAGGTTGATCGGTCGCCGCTCGACCATGACTCCAGTGTGCCCCGGGCTCCGGTTCAAGAACATTCCCGACGCGGTCGATATCGTCGAGTGATGAGCGAAACCGTTCAACTCGATGGAGAACTCGAGGGCGACCGGCTCGAGGGCGACCGGCTCGAGGGCGACCGGCTCGAGGGCGACCGGCTCGAGGGCCAACGGCTCGAGGGCCAACGGCTCGAGCGGACCGGGCGACGGTGGTTGCTGTGGTCGTTCATCCTGTGCCCCTGCCATCTCCCGTGGACGCTCGCCATCCTGGCTGCGGTGTTCGGCGGTACGTCGTTGGGTGTCGTCGTCAACCAGTACCGAACGGCGCTCGGTATCACGATCGCCGTGCTCTACGCGATCGGCGTCGGCATCGGCTTTCGGTATCTACGACGGGCCAAGGCCCGGGGGGCCTGCAAGGTTCGCTTCCAGTAGATCCGCAGATCGAGCCGTCAACGTCTACGGGCAACGTACAAGCGGCGTCGGAGTAGACCGGCGTCGATGCCATCGAGGGTGTTGCGGCGGTCGCGTCGACCCTCCTCGTGCTCGTCGACGCCGACCAGGGCGATCAGCTCGTCCCGGTGCCGTTCGGCCTCATCGAACTTCGCTTGTTGGGTGATGCGATACTCGGCGGTCAGGTCGATGATCTCGACGTCGACGAAACCCGCCGAGCGCAACAGACTCGGATAGGAGGTGGGCAGCATCACCGAAGGCGGACCGACACGTCCGGCTCTTCGCCGCTGGGCCGGCGTGAGGTCGGTGCCCGGTTCGATGGTGAGAAACGCCATCGGTCGTCCCCGTTTGAGTGTTCGCCTGGCTGCCCTCAACACGGAGAGCTTTCGCCGCAGTCAACACATGACGTCGGTGTGGACGACGGCGTCGACCGAGGCCGGTCTAACCGGCAGAGCCGCGGCCGTCCCGGCCACCGCCCACGCCCGGCCGGTCATGGCGTCGTCGACGATCCGCCGGTGGGCGGTTTGCACGCCGGTCACCACGGGATCGATGGCGATGACCGAGCAGCCGTGGCGTCTCGCCAGGTACAGGCCGGGCCATCCGCCTCCCGAACCGACGTCGACCAGGACACGACCGGGGGCCAGATCGAGGACATCGCCGAGTCGGTCGGCCTGGGCTCGGGTGGTGTAGCCATTGGCGTGGTAGTCGGTGTCGAGAACCACCCGACCGATGGCCTGCACCACGTCGGCTTCGGAGCGGGCGTAGCCGCGCTCGTGTCGATCCCGTTCGAGGATTTCACTCATGTCGGTCGCTCCGGATCAGCACGCCTGCCAGGGTCGGGTCGGCCCGCCACGGCCAGCAGCAGAAAGGCCGTTACCGCCGTCGTCGCCGACAGGGCCACCGGACCGTTGATGCCGAACCGTTCGTAGAGTACCCCGCTCATGGCGACCCCGACGCCTCGCAGCAACGTGCCGATTGCATTGTTGACGGCAAGGACCCGGCCGCGGGCCGCCGGCAGCGCCTCGCTGACGAACGAGAACGACGTCACGATGGAGAACTCGAACCCGATGAAGAACAGGAACAAACCCAACGCGCCGACCACAAGCGACGTGCCTGCCCTCGTCATCACCAGCAGGCCGAGCAGTGTCACCACCAGCGCCACCTGCGTGGCCCGCTTCGGCCCGGCTCGATCGGCCACGGCGGCCGAGCTCGACGAGGCCATCAACTCGGCCCCGCCGAACGCCATGGCCACCAACCCGACTCCGCCGGTCGACACGCCGAGCACCTCATCGAGCCAGGTTCCGGCGATGACCACCGTCGTCAGGCCCGTGATGGCGATGGCGGCCGACGAGGCGATGAGCAGCCAGGCGCTCGCCGTGATCCGTCGCGACACGGATGCGTCGTGCACATCGTCGAGCACCACCGAATCGTCCCGGGCCATGAACAGCACGGCCAGCATCAGGGCCGAGGCGAAGGCGAAGAACACGAAGGGGCCCCGCCATCCGAACCAACCGATCAGCAGCGCAGCGGTTGGCGCCCCGATGAGGAGCGCCAGCGCCCACGACGTCTCGAACAAACCGATGGCCCGGGCCCGCCGGGCGTAGCGCACCCGGCGGCTGAGGTAAGTGTGGCCGCCGACGGTCACAAACGAGACACCGAGCATGATTCCGAAGTAGGCCACGGCGAAGGCGCCGAAGCTGCCGACGAGGGCGAGCAGCGACCCGGCGGCCGTCAGTGCCAGCGCCGCGAGCAGCACCACCCGTTCCCGACCCCGGTCGAGATGGCGGCCGATGGCGAGGCTGCTCAGGCCCGCCATTTCGCCGACGCCGAGCACTGCGGTCAACTGGGCCGTCGTCGCCCCGAACGCGGCCGACAGCGTCGGCAGAAAAAACGCCACCCATCGGAAGCACGAGTTCGTGGTGGCCTTCGACGCGGTGAGGCGGACCAGCATGGCGTTCGAGACGTTCGGCGGTTCGCTTGCTGATGCGTCATGACGATCGACTACGAACCGCCGGCGACTTTGGGCCATGATTAAGGGTAGGACACAGGCGCACCGCGAAGGAGAACGAGATGGCAACCGTTGTCCGTGACTACTCACTGACCGGACCTGACAGCGAGGCAGCCGTCGAAGCCGGACTGGCGCAGGCCGACTGGTACCAGACCCCCATTCCCCGCAAGCGGATGAAGGAGCTGATGCGGAGGTCCGACGGTCCGGCCATCCGCGACACGATCCTGTGGCTCGGCCTGATGATCGTGTTCGCCACCATCGGTGTCGTGACCTGGGGGGACAACTGGTGGATCTCCCTCGCGGCCTTCTTCTGCTACGGCGTGCTCTACGGATCGGGCGGCGACTCCCGCTGGCACGAGGCCGGACACGGTACCGCGTTCAAGACCCCGTGGATGAACGACGTGGTCTACCAGATCGCCTGCTTCTGCATGATGCGGAACCCGACGGCGTGGCGGTGGAGCCACACCCGCCATCACACCGACACGATCATCGTCGGCCGCGACCCGGAGATCATCGCCATGCGGCCGCCGAAACTGTGGAAGATCATTCCGAACTTCCTCGGGATCTTCGACGTGCCCCAGTCGCTGTGGCTGATGGTGAAACACGCGACAGGGCGCCTCACCGCCGATGAGGCCGACTACATCCCGGAGTCCGAGCAACCCAAGGTCTCCCGGGTCGCCCGGATCTGGCTGGTGATCTACGCCGCCACCGTCGCCGCCTGCTTCGCGCTCGGTTCGATCCTGCCGCTGATGGTGATCGGGCTGCCCCGCATGTACGGGGCGTGGCATCACCTGATGACCGGACTGACCCAACACGGCGGCCTGGCCGACAACGTGCTCGACCACCGGCTCAACAGCCGCACCGTCTACATGAACCCGATCAGCCGCTTCGTCTACTGGAACATGAACTACCACGTGGAGCACCACATGTTCCCGATGGTGCCGTTCCACAAGCTTCCCGAGCTGCACGAGGAGATGAAAGACGACTGCGTCCCCGCCTCCCCGAGCATCGCATCGGCCTTCACCGAGTTCGCGCCGGTGCTGGTCCGTCAGCTGTCCGATCCCGAGGTCTTCATCGACCGCCGCCCACAGCTCGCCCTCTACAGCAGCGACGGGAGCGGCAACGACACCGACGATCCCAGCTGAACGTCGTCGTTCGTCGCTTGTTCTGGGGTTCCGAGAACCCGGAAATGGGACCGGGGAACCCCAGAATGCGACGGACAGGGCCTACGGCCCCGGCGATCAGCGGGCGGGCGGCAGAATCAGATCGAGCAGCCCGCCTTCGAGACCGTCGAGCATCGGCTTCGCCGGCACAACGGTGCACTGGAAGACGGTGCCGACGATCACGTTGAGCAGGAACGTGGGATCGGATCCGGGGGACAGGTCGCCCCGATCGCGGGCCCGTTCGATCGCCGCTGCCGCCGTCGAACGCCAGGGGTAGACCGCTTCCTCACGGAACCGGGTCGCCATGTCCATGTCTCCATCGAGGTTGGCGATTGCGGCCATGATGACGATCTTCGCCAGCGGATCGGAAAACGTCCGGATCAGCTGACGAACTGCGCACTCAACGTCGGTCCGGCTGTCTCCCGAGTCGGGTACCTCGCCGATGTCGATGTTGTCGGCCGCCGCCTCCAGCACCAGTGCACCAAGGGTCGGCCACCAGCGATAGAGGGTGCTGCGGGTCGTGCCGGCCGCGTCGGCAACAGCCCCGAAGGTCAAGCGGTGGTATCCCTGCTCCAACAAGATCGCCCGCGTCGCCTCGAGAACCGCTTCGTGAGTGTCGACATCACGTGGTCGGCCCGGTGTTCGCCGTGCAGGTTCGGTCATCGTGGGAGCAATCCTAGGGTGCTGCGGTCACATACCAGTTGACGTGGGCTGGCTCCGGCAATAATAATACACAACGTACTGTAATTATATCATGACCTGAGGAGAATCCGATGCCCAGCCTTTCGCACACGGCCACCATCCGCATGGCGAAAACCAGGAAGCGTCGGTCCGCGCTCGCCATCCTGGTCGCCCTCGCCCTCGTGGTTCTGCTGGTGTCACCGGCCCAGGCATCGATGAACAAGCTACGGATCTTCGAACGAGACGGGCAGACGATCATCGTCTCCCAGGACGTCGGCAACCAGGCCTTTCCCTACCAGTGGGTCGAGAACGATCCCCGCCGCCATCCGGCCGACGGGCTGACCCTGCACTATCGCATCGACCTCACCGAACTCCCGCCCGGCATCTCGGCGGCCGAGACGGAGGCGGCCGTCGAGGCGGCCGTGGCCACCTTCAACCGCGAGGCCTGCAATCACAACATGCAACTGGTCCGGATGCCGAGCGACCCCGGAGCCAATCTCGGTTGGGTCCAGGGCCAGATATTCGGTACCGGCAGTCCTGCGGCTCCGACGGCCGACATCACCTTCGCCGGTTGGGTCGAGGACGAGTTCTGGCTTGCCGTCGACCCCAACGCCTTCGCAATTGCCTTGCCGGTGCTGTTCCACGCCGACGGCTCATCGTGGATCTGGGGATACGACGCCTTCGACCCCGACCAGCCGGCCACCGACATCAACAACGACGGGAAACGAGACCTGTTCGCCACCGAGATCTACTTCCGGCGCAACGCCAACTACGTCCTCGACGACGACGACCTGGGCAACACCCTCTTCTACATCGACCTGGAATCGATCGTCCTCCACGAACTGGGTCACGCACTCGGCATGGACCACTTCGGGCGGACCTCGGTGATTCTCGACGAGAACGGCGACCTGGTCGACGTGATCATCAACGAGAACTCGGGCAACGTGATGAACACCAACAACTACTTCGTGCGCCGGGAGCTTCGGGGATCGGACCGGGCCTCGTTCTGCCAGCTGTATGCCAACTGGGGCCAAGGGTGACGTCCACCGCCTTCGTCGGCGTCACGGTCATCCCGATGGATCGCCCGGGGCCCGTGTCCGGCCGAACGGTGGTGACCGACGGTGACCGCATCACGGCCATCGGACCATCGAGCGGGATCGAACTCGCCGAGGGAACGACGGTCATCGACGGCGCCGGGCGATACCTCCTGCCGGGACTGGCCGACATGCACGTCCACCTGGGGATGTGGGATCCGGACCCGGGCCACCTCGCGCTGTACCTGGCCGAAGGCACGACAGTCGTTCGATGCCTCAGCGGTTCCATCACAAACGCTCGTTGGCGGGACCAGGTCCGCGCCGGCGAGCTGATCGGACCGACGATCCTGACCTCGGGACCCACCATCATCGGGGGGATCGACGGCGGTGACGACGAACTGGCCAAGCTCCCGATCGTCCAGCCCGGCTCGGTGGCCGAGGTCATCGACGAGGTCCGGGCCCAGGCTGCCGGCTGGGCCGACCTGATCAAGGTCTACGACGGTCTCGCTCCGGACGTGTATCTGGCCGCGATCGAGACGGCCAAGGCCGAAGGTATGTACGTGACCGGCCACCTGCTCGACGAGTTGCCGTTGGACGACATCGCAGCCGCCGGCCTCGACGAGGTCGCCCACCTCGACGAACTCAACTACCACCACTGGCGCGGCACACCGGACCAGCCCGGCTTCGCCCTCGACTGGGACGCCATACCGGCCACCGCCCGCCTCCTGGCGGAGACCGGCATGACCGTGGTCAGCAACCTCTCGGCCGACGAATCCATGGCCGAACTGCTCGCCGACACCGACCGTGTACTGGCCCGGCCCGAGTATCGGGTCGTCCGGCCGGAGGTCATGGCCGCCTGGCGCCATGGACGTCAGACCGGCGTGTTCGAGGGTCAGGGGCCGTACCGGCGGGATCTCGAGCTGCCGTTCTTCAAGGCCCTCCTGGACGGGCTACGGTCCGCCGGGGTTCGGATTCTCGTCGGCACCGACACCTCCCCGCTCGTCGAGGGTGCCGTTCCATCCAAGATCCACCGGGAACTCGAATTGCTCGTCGAGTCCGGCCATTCCCCATTCGAGGCACTGACGGCGGCGACAGTGAACGCGGCCGACGTGGTGGCCGACATGGGTCGCGACGGCGGCTTCGGCCGGATCGTCCCCGGCCATCGGGCCGATCTCCTGCTGCTCGGCGGCAATCCGCTCGACGACATCGGCCAGACCCGCAACCGGGTCGGCGTCATGGCCCGCGGCACCTATCACACGCAGCAGCGGCTCGACGAGCTGCTCGGACGGTACCTGGCCGGCCACGCCCCGACCGGGGTCGGGCGATGATCCGCCTGCTCCGTCTGAGAACCTGGACCGGGTTCCTGGTCCTGTCTGCGGTGACCGTGGTGACGGCCTGTACCGGCGACCCGGTGCGCCATCCGCTCGACGACTCCGAGACGAGGCCGGCCGACATCGAAACAGCAGTGAGACGGGCCGAGTCGGTGCTGGCCGACGTCACCGACTCGGTCCTCGACGGCGCAGACTACGAGGACCGGGGCTGGTCGGCCGACAACGGCTGCGCGACGAACCCCGAGGCGCCCGAGCAGGGCGAGGTGAGTCGAATCCTGTACCGCTCGTTCCCGACGCCGGCGTCGGGCGCGAGCGCAACCGACATCGTCTCGGCCACGGAGGCCCACTGGGAACGTTCGGGCCACACGGTCGGCGCCGGTGCACCGAACACGGCCAACCAGGCCATCACCCGGATCGACGGGATCGGCTACAGCATGGTCGACGCCCCACCGGGCGTGGAACTCCGAGCCTTCATCCCCTGCTTCTCGATCTAGCGAACGAACCATGAAAGGACAGAGATGAACCACTCACGAGCAGTCTGGCCGGCTGCAATGGTTCTCGCTTTGGCGCTCTCGGGGTGCCTCTCCGACGAACCCGAATCCACGGCGGCCGCCCCCGAGGACCCGATCGCGGCCCAGCAGGAGGTCATCGCCGAGGAGCTGCTGACCCCGTACCAGTCGACGTCGGGCCAGTTCGAAATGAGCTTCCCCGCCACCTGGACGGTCATCGAGACGTTCGACGGCGGCGCTGTGGTGCTGGCCAACAAGCAGGAGGCAATGGAACGGTATCAATCCGGCGCCGCTCCCGAGGAGGCCGATCTCGTGGTCAACATCGGGTTCCTGCCGGCCACGCTGTTCGAGCAACGGGAGCTGCGCCGATTCGAGGTGACCGACGACCTCGCACCCGACGACTATCTGCGGGCCGTGCTCCCCATCTTCGAACCGGCCGAGGGCGCAACCCTGGGTGAGGTCGAGCTGGTGAGGTTGCCGGACGGACCCGAGGCCGGTGCAGTGAATGTCGAGGCGCCGGATCGTGAGGGCCGGATTCTCGCCCTCGCCGCCGGTCCACGGGTCAGGGTGATCGTCTCGATGACGACCGCGCCGGCACAGCGCGACGGCTACGACGAGGTCGTCGAGGCCATCGCGGCGACAACCACCTTCAGCGGCGACGGCGACGCCCTCTACGGGCGCCTCCTCACCGGGTGAACGGCACACCAAAGACCGGATTCGAAGAAAGGGACACGTGATGAGAACCGTGATCGCAGCGCTGGTCGTATCGACCGCACTGATCGGACAGGCGCCGTCGGCCGACGCCCAGCAGGCCGACACCGTGGCCGTGGTGAACGTGCATGTCGTCGCGATGGAGGACGAGTCGATCATCGACGACGGTGTCGTCATCGTGTCCGGCGACCGGATCGTGGAGGTGGGATCGGCCGCCGAGGTGATCGTTCCCGGTGACGCCGCGATCATCGACGGAGGGGGCGGCTACCTGATCCCCGGTCTGGTCGATGCGCACAGTCACCTGCTCGACAACGAGGACGCCCTCGCCCTTCACCTGGCCAACGGCGTCACCACGATCCGTGATCCCAACGCCGACTATGTGGGCACCGGATCGACCATCCTCGGGTGGCGCGACGAGATCGCGGCGGGTGATCGAATCGGTCCGACCATCATCGCTGCGAAGAGCGTGGGCGCCCTCCCCCCGCAGTTCTCCGGGGTGTTCGACAACATCGACACCGTCACCGCACCGTGGTTGACCATCGACCCGGCCGCCCTGGAACTGGCTGCTGACCCGGACAGCGGGCGGAACCTGGTCCTGGCGGCCCGCGAGCAGGGGTACGACATCATCAAGGTCAACTGGTTCCTCAGCGCCGACACATTCGACTCGATCGTCGCCGCCGCGGACGAGCTCGACATGCCCGTTCTGGCTCACGTGCCCGCTGCGGTCGGCGTCGAACAGGCGATCCGTTCCGGGGTCGAGATCCAGCACAATCCGAATCTGCTGGCCGCGGTGGCCAAGGACTACGAGCGCCGTCCGGGCGCCAACTATCTCGACATCTTCGACCTGTCGGAGGCCGATGAACGTCTGCCGGCACTGGTACAGCTCATGGCCGACGAGCAGGTTGCGTTCACCCCGACGATGTCGACCGACAGGGCGGCATTCGACATCTTCGCCAACCTGCCCGATCTCGCCGCCGCGCCGATCTTCGAGGGGCCCCAGTATCGCTACGTGAAGCCGGCGACGCTGGCCGAGTGGAAGGACCCGGCGGCCGGCGAACTGGGGGTGGTGCTGCGCGATGCCGGGGCGGCGAGCATCGAGGAGATCCTGCCCCCGGTCGAGCAGCGGCAAGCCATGTGGTCCTTCTACCAACGGCAGTTGCGGGCGCTCGTCGACGCCGGCGTCCCCGTGCTGGTCGGCTCCGACTCCAGTGCCCTCGGGGTGGTGTGGGGGTTCTCCGAGCACGACGAACTCGAGCTGTTCGTCGAAGCCGGTCTGTCACCCTACGAGGCGCTGTCGGCCGCCACCCGGCTCCCGGCCGAGGTCATGGATCCCGGGGGCGGGTGGGGCACGATCTCCCCCGGCAACCGGGCCGACCTCGTGCTGCTGTCGGCCAACCCGCTGGCCGACATCACCAACACCAGGCGGATCGAGGGGGTCATGGCCCGAGGGCGATGGTTCACCGAGGCCGACCTGCAGCAGGCGCTCGACGACATCGCCGCCCGCTACGACGCACTGGCCGCCGGGGCCGTGACCCTCGAACCCGTGTCCACCGAGCTGTTCTCCGGGCTGGCCCCGTCGGGATGGACCGAGCTCGGTCCCGGCGCGCTCGCCCGCGGCAACCCCGACGTCGACCCGACCGTCTTCCTCCAGATCGCCGCCCCGGACACCCCGCCCGAGACGCTGGCCCGGACGGTGCTGGAACGATACGGGGTGACAGACCTCGGTCCGCCCCGCGACTCGTTCCGCTCCGACAGCCTGGAGTGGGCCATCCGACTGATCGACCATGACATCGGGGTCATCGGTCTTGCGCTGGCCGAGGGCGACGGCGTGTCCTATCTGATCCTGGTGGTGGCCCAGCCCGACGAAGCCGATGTGTTGGCCAACACCCTCTTCTTCCCGGCCGTATCGGCGCTGACGCCCACCTGACCCCGTGTTCTGGGGTTCCACGGACCCGGAAATGGGACTGGGGAACCCCAGAATGCGGCGGGCCGGGCCGGTTCCCGGCAGCACCTAGGATGGGGCTGTGGATCCGCTCGTGTTTCTCGGGCCGCTCGGCCTGGCGGCCGGCATCAACCTCTACTTGACGGTGTTCGTCACCGGGCTGCTGGTGCGGCTCGGCTGGGTGGCGGCGTACCTGCCCGATTCACTCGACGTGCTCGGCTCGTGGCCGGTGTTGGTGGTGGCGGGGCTGCTGGCCGTCGTCGAGTTCGCGGCCGACAAGGTGCCCTACGTCGACAACACCTGGGACGTGCTCCACACCTTCATCCGCCCGGCCGGAGCCATGTTGATCGCCCTCAACGTGCTACCCGATGGCAACCCGGCCGTGACGACGGTCCTGACCCTGCTCACCGGCGCCGGTGCGCTCACGAGCCACACCAGCAAGGCCGGGCTGCGGGCGCTGGTCAACACCAGCCCCGAACCGTTCAGCAACATCGCGCTGAGCATCACCGAGGATCTGTCGGTGATGGGGCTGATGGTGCTGGCGTTCCAGTACCCGTGGCTGGCCGCCGGCATCGCCCTGGTGGTCACGATCCTGCTGCTCGTGTTCCTGATCTGGCTCTACCGGTTCGCCCGCCGCACCGTGCAGTCTGCGACGCTTCCTCCGATCGGGTGGACGACGATCGTCGACGGCCGACGCCGTCCTCCCGCCGACGCGCTAACCGACCGAACGCAGATCGCAGGTGAAGATCAGCGTCTCGTTGGGGCCGATCACACCACCGGCGCCGGCCGGGCCGTAGGCCATGTCGGGCGGGATGGTGATGCGGCGGCGACCGCCGACCCGCATCCCGGCGACGCCCTGGTCCCAGCCGGAGATGACCTGGCCGACGCCAAGGGTGAACGGCAGCGGCTCGCCCCGGTTCCAGGAGGCGTCGAACTCGGCCCCGGTGCTCCAGGCGACGCCGACGTAGTCGACGTTGACCTGGGCGCCGGACACGGCCTCGGTGCCATCGCCAACGACGAGATCCTCGATCACGAGTTCGGTCGGCGGCTCACTGTCGGGCACGGTGATGGTCGGGCGTTCGTAGGTGTCCATCGGTACAGGCTAACGGCCCTGGCGGCCTGGAGCGGCCGGTACGGTTGTCGACCATGCGTCCGTTCCCCCGCCGCCTGGCACGATCACTGGCCCGAGCGTCGGTCGCTTGCCTGGTCGTCGCCACGGGCTGTGTCGACGACGATCCTTCGACCGGTGACAACGGGTCGGACTCACTGGTCGGCGAGGTGGTCGTCGAGGGCCTCACCGGACCGACGCAACTGGTGATCGGCGATGACGGCGACTGGTTGGTGGCCCAACTGGCCGGCGGTGAGAACGACGGGACCGGTCAGGTGGTACGCCTTGATCCGGACGCACTCGACGCACCACCCGAGGTGATCCTCGACGGGCTGGACAAGCCGACGGGCGTCGCCTTGTTCGCCGGTGAGCTGTGGGTGATGGAACGCGACCGGCTGACCCGGGGTCCGCTCGACGGCGCCGTCGACGGCGCCGATCGGATCGTCGTGGCCGACGACCTCCCGACCAACGGCCGATCCGAGGGCACGCTCACCGTCGACGGTGACCGCCTGCTCTACGACACCTCCGGTCGCCTCGACGCCGACGGCACGCCGACGGCCGGGTCGGGGACGCTGTTCGCCGTGACCACG
>JAOTVU010000118.1 GCA_029863385.1 Acidimicrobiia bacterium | reverse complement strand
ACCGCCGGAGGACACCCGGGCCTACTGCCGGGGTCGGTGTCTCGAAAAATTCGCCGACAACGTGGTGGCCGCCAACTGGGACTCGATTGTCTTCGACGTCGGCGACGATCCGCTCCGTCGGGTCCCGATGCTGGAACCAGGTCGCGGTACACGCAGCCACGTAGGAACTATCCTGGATGAAAGTGAGACCGCGGCACAGCTCCTGGAAAAACTAGGGGCCTGAGTGCGACGGGACGGAACCCGTCGCCTCGAGTTTCGGCTAACAGGGCCGAAACTCCTGCGATGTGGCATTACCGGACCGATAAACAATTGCGAGGAAGACACAAGAACGAACTACGATGCCCCCAGCGCCGCAGATCGCTGATCGCAGCGGCATCGTTCGAGGAGGTGGCCGAGATGGCTGAGCGGGAGAGAATCAAGAAGACAACAACCAAGCCGCAGACCGAGGAGGAGATCGAGGAGATCCCCGCCACCGGCGAGCAAGGCGAGGCATTGAAGGCCGAACTCGACGATCTGCTCGATGAGATCGACGACGTTCTGGAAACGAACGCCGAGGATTTCGTCAAGAGCTACATCCAAAAGGGTGGCGAATAGCGGTCGGTGCCGGTCGTGCGGAGCATGACCTTACCGAGTTTCGGCGGTAACGATGCCGAAACTCGCTGCTGCAGGCGATCACCTGGAGATCGATCGTGTGTCTGGCCAGTGGCTGCAGGCGATCACCTGGAGATCGATCGCATCGTCCCTGTTCGCACGTAGGCTTGGGGCCGTATGAACCTACCGGTATTCGAATCATGGAAAGATCCGGGTCCCAACTTCGCCGCTCTTCTCGACTTCTACGGTCGAACGACGGCAAGTGTGCTTGCTGAGGGTCACATGAACACCAGCGAGCTCGACATCACACACGGCACGACTGTCGTCGCCTCCCGCTACTTGGGAGGCGTCGTCATCGCCGGTGATCGTCGGGCGACTGCCGGCAACCTGATCAGCTATCGCGGCATGCGTAAGGTGTTCCCCGCCGATCGCTGGTCGGGGGTGGCCATCGCCGGCGCCGCCGGTCCGGCCATGGAGATGGTCAAGATGTTCCAGCTCCAGCTCGAACACTACGAGAAGGTCGAGGGTCACGCCCTCTCGATCGAGGGCAAAGCCAATCAACTCTCCCAGATGCTCCGCGGCAATCTTCCGGCTGCCATGCAGGGCTTCGTGGTGGTTCCTCTGTTCGCCGGCTTCGATCGCCGCCGGGGTTATGGTCGCCTCTACGCCTACGACGTGACGGGTGGCCGGTACGAGGAGGAGGACTTCGTCGCCTCCGGGTCGGGCAGCCTGTTCGCTCGCACCGTCATCAAGATGGGTCGTAGCGACGACATGACCGCCGACGACACGGTCGATCTGATGATCAGCGCACTGTTCGCCGCCGCCGACGACGACTCGGCCACTGGCGGCCCCGACAGCATGCGGGGGATCTACCCGATTGTGGCCACCATCGACGCCACCGGATACAACGAGCTTCCCGAGTCCGATGTCTCCGAACGCTTCGAGCGGGTCCTGGCCGAGTTCCGCGATCGCCAGTGGGGAGGTGAGACGAAATGAACATGCCGTTCTATGTAGCGCCCGAACAGCTGATGAAGGATCGGGCCGACTTCGCCCAGAAGGGCATCGCCCGGGGTCGAAGTCTGGCCGCCGTCGAGGTGGCCGAAGGGGTGTTGCTGTGCGCCGAGAACCCATCGCGCAACCTGCGAAAGATCTCCGAGATCTACGACCGGATCGCCTTTGCCGGTGTTGGTCGATACAACGAATACGATCAGCTCCGCATCGCGGGCATCCGCCACGCCGATCTGAAGGGCTACACCTATTCCCGCGACGACGTCGACTCCCAGGCCCTGGCCAACCAGTACGCCCAGATGCTCGGCCAGATCTTCACCCACGAGACCAAACCGCTCGAGGTCGAGATCCTGGTCGTGTCGGTCGGTTTTCAGCGCGAGGGCGATCGGATGTTCCACATTCGCTACGACGGCTCGGTCTCCGACGAAGACGGGTTCGCCGTCCTCGGTGGCGAGGCCGACGCGATTCGCGAGCGACTCGCCGCCACCTACAACGCCGACATGGACCTCGCCGCAGGGTTGCAGGCGGCCGCATCGGCACTGGCCGGCGACGACCGGACGCTCGGCGGCGACGCCCTCGAAGCCGCCGTGCTCGACCGCCTGGACGCGGGTCGGTGTTTCCGTAGGCTGGAGAACGGCGATATTGACGAGCTACTGGGTCGTTGAGCCGCCGACTTCGTCCGCCGAGCGTGGATGCCGATCTGCTCGGAGCATCCGAAGCGGCTAGGTTGGACACGTGGTGAACCGTCGCATCTACGGCCTCGAGACCGAGTACGGAGTGACCTGCACCTTGCGGGGTCAGCGCAGGCTGAGCCCAGACGAGGTCGCCCGCTATCTGTTCCGGCGGGTCGTGTCATGGGGTCGTTCCTCGAACGTGTTCCTCGTCAACGGCGCCCGGCTCTACCTCGATGTCGGCTCCCATCCCGAGTACGCCACCGCCGAGTGCGACTCGATCGGTGAAGTGGTCGTGCACGACAAGGCGGGCGAGCGGATCCTCGAGGAACTCCTGGGCTCGGCCGAGGAGCGGCTCCTCGACGAGGGCATCCGGGGAAAGGTGCATCTGTTCAAGAACAACACCGACTCGGCCGGCAACTCCTACGGCTGTCACGAGAACTACCTGACGGCGCGGACCGACGATCTGAACCACTACGACGAGATCCTGATCCCGTTCCTGGTCAGCCGTCAGATCTATGCCGGTGCCGGCAAGGTCCTGCAGACGGCTCGGGGTCCGATGTTCGCCCTCAGCCAGCGGGCCGAACACATCTGGGAAGGGGTGTCGTCGGCCACGACCCGGTCCCGCCCGATCATCAACACCCGGGATGAACCTCACGCCGACGCCGAGAGCTTCCGGCGCCTCCATGTGATCGTCGGCGACTCGAACATGAGCGAATACACGACCTACCTCAAGGTCGGGGTCATGGCGGTTCTGCTGCGCATGGTCGAGGATCCAGACTACGTGCTGCCCGACATGTCGCTCGAAAATCCCATTCGGGCCATCCGCGAGATCAGCCACGACTTGTCCCTGTCCCGCAAGGTGCGGCTGGTCAACGGACGGGAGGCCTCGGCGCTCCAGATTCAGCAGGAGTACCTGGCCCGCGCCCTCCGGTACCGGGAGATTCACGGTTTCCCCGACGACGAGCTGAAAGCGCTCAACATGTGGGAGCACGTGTTGACCCAACTCGAAAGTGATCCGTTCAAACTCGACCGTGAACTCGACTGGGTGATCAAACACAACCTGATCGAGTCGTACCGCGAGAAGCACGGCCTGGCTCTCAGCCATCCTCGCGTGGCACTGATCGACCTGCAGTACCACGACATCCGCCGGGAAAGCGGCGTGTTCTACAGGATGCAGAACCGCGACATGGTGGAGCGCACGCTCACCGACGACCAGATGTTCGACGCCATTGACCAGCCGCCCCAGACGACCAGGGCCAAACTTCGGGGCGACTTCATACGTCGGGCCAAGGAGAAGAAGCGCGACTACACGGTCGACTGGGTGCATCTCAAGCTGAACGACCAGGCCCAGCGAACCGTCCTGTGCAAGGATCCGTTCAAGAGCGCGGACGAGCGGGTCGAGAAGCTGATCGCCAGCCTCTGACACGGAGCACGGGGCAACGTCGCTACTGTGGTAGCGATGTCGGTCAACAAGCTCGAACGACTGCTCAATCTCACCGCCGTTCTACTCAACACGCCGCGCCCGCTCACCGCCGAGCAGATCCGCCGCCGGGTCGAGGGCTACCCCGACTCGAGCAGCGCCTTCCATCGGGCGTTCGAACGGGACAAGGACGACCTTCGGGTCATGGGCATCCCGCTCACGGTTGAACGGGTCCCGGCAACCGACCCCCCGGTCGACGGCTACCGTATCGATCCGGCCGAGTACTACCTCGCCGACCCCGGCCTGGATCCCGAGGAGCTCGCCGCCCTGCATCTCGCGTCACTGTCGGTTCGGGTCGACGGCATCGACGACGATGAGGAAGCGCTGTGGAAGCTGGGCGGACTCGCCTCCGAGGCGGTCGGAGCCGGGGAGCGCACCGCCACGCTCCGAGGATCGGGCGGGGCGCCGGCCGGACCCGGGGTGATGCAGGGGGTCGTCGCCAACCTTCCCACCGACCCGGCGCTGGTGCCGATCTTCCAGGCCATCACCGCCAACGAGACGATCTCGTTCTCATACCGGGGAAACACCCGCACGCTCGATCCATGGCGACTCGACTTTCACCGCGGTCGCTGGTACCTCACCGGTTTCGACCACGACCGCGATGGTCAGCGGAACTTTCGTCTCGACCGGATCGAGGGCGGCGTCGAGCGCACCGGCCGTCCGGTAACGTCCCAGCGGCCGAGCAACGGGTCCGACGGTCCGCTCAAAGCCTGGGAGTTCGGGAGCGACCGGCAGGTCACCGCCCGACTGCTGGTCGACGAAAGCCATGCGGCTGCGGCGGCTCGGTTTCTCGGCCCCGACGTGAGTGCCGAACGTCGTGACGATGGCGGTGTGGTGTTCGACGTTCCCGTTGTGCGAACCGAGGCGTTCCGCACGTTTGTTCTCGGATTCCTGGAGCACGCCGAGATCCTCGAGCCGGCCGATTTGCGGCAGGAGATGGTCGATTGGCTACAGGCCATGGCCTCCCGTCGATCCAACGAGACGGTGTCGACCGCGGCCGGTGAGGGAGCCGAGCGATGAGTCGAACCACCGCCGGCGATCGGCTGCGGCGGGTTCTGGCCGTCGTGCCCTGGATCGTGGCCAATCCCGGCCATCGGGTGGCCGACGTCGCCGCCCGATTCGGCCTCCGGGAAGCCGACCTCCTCGCCGACCTCGAGGTTGTCTTCATGGTCGGTCTTCCCCCGTACTCGCCCGACGCACTGATCGATGTACAGATCGACGACGAGGGCCGGGTCTCGATCCTGTTGGCCGACTATTTCTCCCGGCCGCTACGGCTGACTCCGGGCCAGGGCCTGGCGTTGCTGGCGTCATCGGAGGCCCTCCTTTCGGTGCCCGGTACCGATCCCGACGGCGCGCTGGCCCGGGCACTCGACAAACTGGCTCAGGTCGTCGGTGTCGAGGGCGCCGATGCCGTGGACATCCGCCTCGGGTCAGCGGAACACGACATCCTGGACCAGCTCCGATTGGCCGCAGCCGAGGCAACCGAGGTCGAGATCGCCTACTACTCGTACAACCGTGACGCTCGCACGGAGCGACAGGTGGCGCCCTGGCGGGTGTTCGCCGAATCCGGCAACTGGTATGTGCACGCCTGGTGCCACACGGCCGAAGGTGAGCGGATCTTCCGGGTTGACCGGATCGAGTCGTTGACGCCGTTGAACCGGCCGGCCCGGGTGGAACCCGACCGCGACCATGAACGGGTCGGCGTGTTCCAAACACGCGAGGGGATGCCTCGGGTGACCCTCCGGCTCGAACCGGAGGCCGCGTGGGTGGTCGACAGCTATCCGAGCGAACGAGTGGAGGACCAGGTCGACGGACGGCTGGTTGTCGAACTCGCCGTCACCGAGATTCCGTGGCTCGAACGGCTTCTCGTGAGCCTCGGTCCTCAGGCCGAGGTGATGTCGGCCGATGGGATCGAAGGCGCTGATCATCTCGGACGCGATGCCGCCACACGCATCCTGTCCAGATATCAGTCGAATTAAGGTTTCGTTACAGTTGGAGCCTAGACTCGGACCAAGTTGTCGAGCCGGAGGAGTTCCGGCCCCGGCGAAACCGTGGACATCGCTCGACAACCATGCCGAACCCGGCACATTGTGACGACTACGGTGGTAACTGTATGACAACTCCGAATGGCGCTCGCCGGCAGCACGAGGCAGGCCGGCAGAACGGATCGGATCGTCCGTTGTCGACCCAGCTGTCGCGCCGCTCCGACGGACGTTGGACACAGCGCCCCCGGCAAGCCGATTTCGTCCCGCCGGGGATACCGGTTGATCCCGCGACCACGGAGTTGGCGGTCACGAAGGCCCGGCTCACCCGGACCGACGCCGAGTGGGCTGCGGTGAACGACTACGACCCGGCCTTCGAGGAGGCGAGCAGCCGCTTCTTCGAGACCGCCCCAGGTAATCGCCTGACGTTCGACCACCTCACCGGCAACGAGGCCGCTGACGACGGAGTCGGGGAGACCCACATCCCCGGCCTCGATCCGCCTCCCGCCGGCCGCGTCGAGGGGGGATACGTCGAGGGGGGATACGTCGAGGGGGGATGGGTCGAGGGGGGATACGTCAACGAGGACACCCTCGCTCAGGATCCCCGGCAGACCGGCCCCCACTCCGACTTCGGGCTTCACGACAGCCGACGGTCGGATCCCCCGACCGATCCGGGCTATCCCGCCGGGTCCGGTTACGAAGCCGTCTACGGCGGCCCACCCATCGAGCCCGTCGAGCCCGACGTCGACGACCACGAACTCGCCACCGGTGCCGCAGCTCGCCGCAACGCCATCGAGTGGGCGGTCGTGCTGGTGGCCGCCGTCCTCCTCGCACTCGTGCTCCGGGCGTTGGTTCTTCAGGCCTTTTACATCCCTTCGCCGTCGATGGAGGACACCCTACTCATCCAGGATCGGGTGCTCGTAAACAAGCTCAGCTACCGGTTCGGTGACGTCGGTCGGGGCGACATCGTGGTGTTCCACCGCACGGAGGACGAGATCGCGACAGCCGGTCCCGACCAACCGAAGGACGTCATCAAACGGGTGATCGCTCTCGGTGGCGAAACGATCGAGATCCGCGAAAGCAAGGTGTTCATCAACGATCAGGAACTCCTGGAGCCCTACCTCGAGCCCGGTCTGGTCATGCCCGACTTCGGTCCGGTCACCGTTCCGGAGGGATTCGTCTTCGTGATGGGTGACAACCGCAACCTGTCGTCGGATTCGCGGGGCGAACTCGGTCCGATCGCCGAGGAGCGGGTGGTCGGACGCGCCTTCGTGTTGTTCTGGCCCGTCAGCCGTGTGAGCCGTCTGTAGGATTACGACCGGCGGCGATGCCGGCGACCACCACACAGAAGCCGGCCTCGTCGGCGACCTGGGCGACGATGTCGAACATCGTGGCCGCAGCAGCGCCCGGTTCGAGGTTCCCCGTCGGCTCTGAAGCGTTGTCGACGGCGCGGAACACAATCAGATCGTCGCCGTGGCCGATCGACGACGGTGTGTCGTAGGGCGTCGTCAAATCGAACAGGGCGTCGTTCAAGGCGTCCCAGTTCCGCCCGAACCAGTGGGGAAACCCGAGTCGGTCGGCCACCAGATCGAGAAGTTCGAGCTTGCTGGCGCCGGGATCGATGTCGATGAGCACAACCCGGTGGCCGAACGCCTCCACGAGGTGGCGCCGAACCGGGTCGAATCCGTCGAGGTGCCAGAGCCCGGGTGGCAGGTCGTTCAGGAGAAGCGACAGAAGTGGGGTCATGGGCCGACTCCCACGATCTCGCGGAACGATGCATAGTGATCGTTGGTGTAGTAGAACTCGCCGGCGGCTCCGGCCACGATCCGTCGGGCACCGCGATCGTCTTCGCCGGGCGTGATGACCGTGTACTCGCGGTAGTGGCCGTCGTCGCGGAGCGGTAGGAGCCGCTCCCGATTCTGAAACACCGAGTCGTCTCGGGTGAAGGGATACGGGCCGCCGGCCGCGATGAGCGCCAGCGTGTTGCGGGCCTCGCCGGGAAGGTCGCCGACGGCGACGACGGGCAGATCAGAGTATCGGGACTCGATCGCCGTGGCCGCCGCATCTCCCGACTGCTCAATCGATCCTGACTCGACCCCGATCGAGCCCCCGGCCAGAAACCAACCAACCGCGATCAGGATCACCACGGCCACCACCCACACGGGAACCCGCAGTGGCTTCAACCGACCGGGATCGGGGCCCGATCCGTGGCTGTTCCCCGTCGGCATTCGGTCAACCACCGTTCGGATAGAACTCTGCTGCCACCGCACCCAGTCGGATCGGGTCATCTGCCGTGATCGCGTCGATGCCGGCGTCGATCACCGACGCCAACTCCCGGTTGTGGCGCCCTCCCGATGCGTGGGTCCGCAGCCCGAAACGATGGGCCAGGGCGATGGACCCGCCCGACCAGTCGGCGTGGGGCATGCTCACCCCATCGAGGTCGTCACCGTGCACTTCGGCCAGGAGCCTCTCGAGCCCGCCGCCCACGCGCCGGCGTGCCGTGCCCAGGAGCATCAGCGCCTGAGTTCTCGGCCGCCAGCGGATGAGCTCCGACTGATCGTGACCGACCAGCCACAGGCGCGTCTCCACCTCGGGTCCATGCGTCCGGGCGGTCGACAACACCGCCTCGAAGGTCGAGTCGCCGCCCACGGTGACGAACAGCGGGTTTCGATCCGATGTCTGAGCGAGGATGTTGGCCAACGTCGGTATCTCCGGAGGCAGGTCGACCGCATCGAAACCGTCGATCCGCTTCCGCCGCAGGCCGGTCCGAATCCGATCGGAATCGGCCAGGACGGCGACACCGTCACGGGTGAGGCGGACCGTGACGTCCAGTCCGTCGACATGACCACTCACGACTCCCGCCAGGGCATCGATATCCTCATCCCGTCCGCCGGTTTCCGAAGGTCCCGAGGCGAACGTGATGAGTTGCCCGTGCAGCGAGGGAAGTCGCGTCGTCACCGCCCCATCTTGCCCACATCGGCCCCGGTTTCCCTCGGTAGCGGCCGCCGAAGGAAACGTCATCAGGTCGGGCGACCCGGATTTTGTGGGTAGTTGTGCTGAAACCTCAAGACACTGCTCGGTGGTGCCGAATCTATTGGGGACAAAGCCCAAGACGGGGTCGGGAGGACTTACTTCGATGGCAACAATACGAGCGAGCTGTTCCGAGTGCGGCGATGTCGAACTGACCACGGCCGATGTTCACGTTCGAATCTGTGACGACAACAACGTCGGCACCTATGCGTTCCGTTGCCCGCACTGCTCCATGATGGTCGTGAAGCCGGCGGAATCCAGGACGATCGATCTACTCGTTGCCTCCGGCGTTTCGTTCACCACCTGGCGTCTCCCTGCCGAGCTGAACGAGGTGCACGTCGGCGAGCCGATCTCGCACGACGATCTGCTCGATTTCCATCATCTCCTGCAGGACGACAACCGTCTCAACGCCGCCCTCGCCGACTTCATCAACGGGTAGCCGCCGAGCGGTCCGGCCACCGACCGCAGACCCGCCCTCGCCACGTCCGTCGGAGCCGATTGCGGCGACCCTCAACCCGCTAGCCTACTGATTGTGTTCAACATCGGCGCCGGAGAGATGATTCTGATCGCGCTGGTTTTGCTGATCGCGGTCGGCCCCGAGCAGCTGCCCGGGGTTATCCGCCGAACAGGTCGGGTCGTCGGCCAGCTCAAGACCATGAGCGACAACCTTCGGCGTGACCTCAACGCGAGCCTCGATGAGATCGAGCGGGCGGCGGACGTCAAGAGCTGGGCGGGCACCGAGCTCGAGTCAACCGTCGAAGCCGTCAAGGACGCAACAACCGAGCCGTTCAAGACCGATCTCGGTGTCGACGGGTCCACGAGGGTCGCCGACATGTGGAGTCATCCGCCGTCCGCCGACGATGCCGCCGACGGCAACGCCGAGGAGGCGGAAATGGTCGACGCCGACGCCCACGACGACGTCGCCGCCACCGACGCTGACGATACTGCCGAGGCCGGTCACGACGACGACGTCGCCGCGACCGGCCCTGACGATGCCGAGCTCGCTCAGGAGGCTGGTGACGGCGCGGCCGAGGCCGATGACATGGCCGATGACATGGTCGATGACATGGTCGATGACATGGTCGATGACATGGTCGATGACATGGTCGATGACATGGTCGATGACATGGCCGATGACGAGGTCGAGTCCGTCGACACAAGTGCCGCGGACGAGGTGGCATGAGGATCCCCTTCCGGCGATCGGCCGAGAGCGAGGAGGCGCGGGCCCAGGCTGTGGCCGAAATGACGCTGCTCGGCCATCTGACCGAACTGCGAAAGCGACTGATTCGAGCGGTACTGGCCGTCGTCGCCGGAGCCATCCTCATCTTCACCTTCCAGGGTCCGGTCCTGACCTTCCTGATCGACCCGTACTGTGAGTTCCAGCTCTCCACCACCGATGTCGAACGGTGCGGGCTCCTGACCACAGGGCCGATCGAGGCGTTCTCGACGGTGTTGACCGTGTCGGGCTACGGAGGGCTGCTGCTGGCGCTGCCGGTCGTGCTGTACCAGCTCGGTCGCTTCATCCTCCCCGGCCTCTATCCGAACGAGAAACGGATGCTGCTTCCGTTCCTTCTCGCATCGTTCGTGCTGCTCGTTCTGGGCATGGCCGCCGCGTGGATCCTGATGCCTCGGACCCTTGCGGTCCTGCAGGGTTTCGGTGTCGACAGCTTCACCCCGCTCTACCGGCCAAGCGAGTACATCGGCTTCTTCGTGAAGATGATGCTCGCATTCGGTTTCGCCGCCGAGTTTCCGCTGATCCTCATCTTCCTGCAATTGGTCGGGGTGGTGAAGCCCGATCAGCTCGCTGGAAACCGCCGTATCGCCATGGTCGCCGTGGTCGTTCTGGCTGCGATCATCACGCCAACCGGAGATCCGTTCAACCTGGCCATCGTCGCGGTTCCGATGTACTTCTTCTACGAGATCGCGATCGTCATCGGACGGATCCTGTTGCGTCGCCGGGCAGCGGAGCCCCCGGTGGACGTCGAGTCCGTCGGGTGATGGCGGAGGCGGCCGAGGTTCGTCAGGCGTTCATCGATCGACTTAGCTTCACCCCCGACGATTTTCAGCTGGAGGCGTTTGACGGGATCGACGACGACCGGCACGTCATCGTCGCCGCACCAACAGGGGCCGGCAAGACGTTGGTGGCCGACTACGCCGTCAATCGAGTGCTCGATGCGGGTGCTCGGGTGTTCTACACGACACCGATCAAGGCGCTGTCGAACCAGAAGTTCTTCGATCTCGGGGAGCAGTTCGGCCGGGATCGGGTCGGGCTCCTGACCGGTGACAACAGCATCAATGCCGACGCCCCGGTTGTGGTGATGACCACCGAGGTGCTCCGGAACATGTTGTACGCCGGCACGGATCTGGATGCTCTCGCCGCCGTGGTGCTCGACGAGGTGCACTACCTGCAGGACGCCTATCGAGGTCCGGTGTGGGAGGAGGTCATCATCCATCTTCCTCGCCGCATTCGCCTGATCTGCCTCTCGGCCACGGTCTCCAACGCCGACGAGCTGGCAGCCTGGATCGAGACGGTGCGGGGTGAGACCCGCCTCGTGGTCGAGACCGAACGGCCCGTCGATTTGACGAACCTGTACATGGTGGGGGAGCGGTCGGGCTCCCACATCCACCTGCTGCGGACGATCAAGGGTTCAGAGCCGAACCCGAAGGGCTTTCGCTACGACAATCAGCCCTCGAACGGCCGGCGGCGCGGCGGCCGCAGTCACTCCGACGATCGATCGAAGTCCGGGGGCCGACCGAAATGGCGTACGCCCCGCAGGATCGACGTCATCAAAACGCTCAAGGATCGGGACCTGCTCCCGGCGATCTACTTCATCTTCAGCCGGGCCGGATGTGACGACGCGGCCCGGGCCGTGATCGACTCCGGTCTGCACCTGATCGGCCCCGAGCAGCGTCAGAAGGTGGCTGAGATCGTGGACAGTCACGTGCACGCCCTCGATCCATCCGATCTCGAGGTCCTCGACTACGGACGGTTTCGGCGAGGGCTGATGGCAGGTGTGGCCGCCCACCACGCCGGCATGGTCCCGCCGTTCAAGGAGGCGGTGGAGGCGTGTTTCATCGCCGGTCTGGTCAAGGTTGTGTTCGCCACCGAGACACTGGCCCTCGGCGTGAACATGCCGGCACGCACGGTCGTCATCGAGAAGCTGACGAAGTTCACCGGCGAAACCCACGAATTCCTCACCCCGGCCCAGTACACCCAGCTGACCGGCCGGGCCGGTCGGCGGGGAATCGACAGCCACGGCCAGGCGGTTGTGCTGTGGTCGCCCTACACCACGTTCGAACAGGTGGCGAACCTGGCCCTCAGCAAGCGATTCGTGCTCCGCTCATCGTTTCGGCCGACGTACAACATGGCCGCCAATCTGGTGCGCCGCTACACCCAGGACCGTGCCCGTCAGCTCCTGAACCTGTCGTTCGCCCAGTATCGCATCGATGCCGGCGTGGTGCGGGAGGAGAACCGGATCGAGCGACTCGTCGAGCGTCGACGACAGTTGATCAACCGATTGGAGGCCGACCACGGGTCGATCGACGATCTCCGGTCGGCCACGGTGACGCCAAGCACCGGATCGGTCGACGACCAGGAAATGGCGTTCGCGCTGGCCCATCTTGCCCCCGGTGACGTCGTCCGCCTTCACTCGGTCGGGGGAGGGCGCGACGCCCGAGCCCGCACGTCGGTGGTGGCGGTGCTGGCGGTCGCTTTCCGGAGTCGGGGACGGATTCGAGTCACGGTGGTCGACACCGACGGCGACAGCTACGAGTTGACTCCCGACGAGCTACTCGAGCCGCCTGATGTGGTGGCCACCGTCGAGCTACCGGAACCGTACCTTCCCAACAGCGTCAGCTTCGCCCACGAGGTGGCCCGCCAGTTGAAGAACCGGCGCCTTGCCCGACCCTCGTCCAATGGCCGAGGAGGCGGGAAGTCGAACGACGGCCGCCGATCGGGAACGAGGGATCGGTCCAGACCGGCGATTCTCACCAAGGACGATGTGCCACCGGACGCCCGTCGCGGTCTCAAACGTCTGGAGAAGATCGAGGCCGATCTTGCCCGGGCCCGCCAGGTGGCGTCCGGGCGAGCCGACTCGCTGGCCGGGCAGTTCGATCGGGTGATCGACCTGTTGACCGAGCGCGGTCATCTCCTCGACTGGGAGCTGACCGACAGCGGGGAGCGGATCGCCCGGCTCTATCACGAGAGTGATCTGCTGGTGGCCGAGACGCTGGAGGCCGGGTTGTTCGACGGCCTCGATCCCGCTGAGGTCGCAGCGCTGGCGTCGGTGTTCGTCTACGAGGAACGGCGCAGTAGCGGAACGCCAGGTCGGCCGTGGTACCCGTCGGCCGACATGCGGCGCCGGTTCCGCCAGATCCAGGCTCGGCACCTCGATCTGAACCTGGCCGAGGAGGAATCGCAGCTGCCACCGACCAGGGCCCCGGACCCGGGCTTCGTCGCCGTCGCCCACGGTTGGGCGTCGGGCGTGCCGCTCGACGACATCCTGGGCGAGGAGGATCTGACTGCGGGCGACTTCATCCGAACGACCAAGCAGCTCATCGATCTGCTCCGCCAGCTCGGACAGTTGGCACCGGATCCGGAAACGGCGCGGTCAGCCCGCAGCGCGGCCGATGCGGTCCACCGCGATCTGGTGGCCGCCTCGTCGGCGATCGAGTTCGAAGGCGATGATGACGCCGATTCGTCAACCGTCGAGCCGGTCGGAGACCGTCCATGACGATCGAGAAGGGCGAGCCCTGGGGCTCGACCTTCGATGACGAACTCCCTGGCCTGGCGGCGGTTGATGACGCCGACCTGGCCCGCCTGGCCGACGAGCACCGCTCCGGAGGTCGAATGCCGGTGATTCTCGTCGGGCGCGGTGATGTGGCCACGACGATAGGCGCCGATGATGTGCTGCTGGACGCCGATGCCGCCGGAGCCCGCCACCATCGCTACCCGATGGATCTGGGCGTTGTGTCGCTCGGCAATCGGGCTGGTCTTGCACAGCGGACCGTTCCCTTCGTCGCTCATGTGATGGGCCACCGGTGGCCGTGGTGGCTGCGTGGTCTGTCACCGTGGCCGGAGCTGATCGTGATGAACGCTCCGCTGGCCTCGGGGCTCCGCCTCGGTCCGCGCGCCCATCCCAATGACGGCAGACTCGACGTCACCGTCGGGTCGCTCCCGTGGCGCCAGGGGCGCGAGGCGAAACGACGGGCGGCCACGGGAACCCACCTGCCCCACCCCCGCCTCGAGGTGAGTCGGAAGGGCGAGGCCGAGTTCTCTCCCGGTCGGCGGTTGCGTGTGGTGGTCGACGGTGTCGATCAGGGCCGCTGGTCGTGGCTGTCGGTCAGCATCGTCCCGGACGCCTTCGTGTTGGTGGCCCGCGTCGCCTGACGCAGGTGAGTGGCTCATCGGTCCCCCAGCCGGTAGCGTGACCGAGGTGGAGGCACGCGCACCGCTCTCCGGGCGGGAACACGAGCGGACCGGACCCTCGGCGGCGGACCTGGCCCGGACACGTTCATCGGTTCCTCAGCAGAGCAGGTCGACCTGGAAGCGGCGCTCCCAGTTCTGGCTTCGTTGGGCCCACGTCTACATCAGCATGTTCAGCCTCCTGGTGATGCTGTTCTTCGGGATCACCGGCGTCACCCTGAACCACCCGGACTGGGTGTTCGGCGGCGACGTGGTCGAAACGACCGTGTCCGGCGTGTTGCCGGCCGAGTCCCGAACCGTGGACGGGGTCGAGTTCCTCGTGATCAGCGAGTTCGTCCGGCAACAGCACGAAGTCGGCGGAGAGGTGGCTGATTTCGGGATCGGCGACGACGGCCGGGGCTCGATCTCCTACCGGAGTCCGGGCTACGCGGCCGACCTGTTCTTCGACGCCGGGTCCGGTGCCTATGGCCTGACCGTCAGCGAAGACGGCTTCGTCGGCACGATGAATGCGCTCCACCAGGGTCGCGATGCCTCCTCGGCGTGGCGTCTGATCATCGATGTCAGCGGCGTACTGCTGGTGGTCATCGCCCTGACAGGGCTCGGGATCCAGCTCTTCATGAGGAAGCGGCGGTTCACCGCACTGGCCTGGTCGGTGGTCGGCGCGGTCGCCACGGTCGTGCTCATCTGGATGGCGCTGGGCTAGACACCCCAGGGTCGTATGCGTCAAGCAGCGTTGTTGATTTGTTGGGTTTGTCGGTGGGCCCAGGCGGTGTGTTCGTTGTAGGTGGTTTGTGTTTGGAGGCAGCCATGCAGGTAGCCGACGAGTCGGTTGCCGAGCGCTCGGAGGGCTTGATGGTGGAGGTCGCCGGCGGCTCGGCGTTGGTCATAGAAGTCCCGGCAGCCGGGGCTGGCCTGGAGGCTGCAGAACGCCCACTGATCGATGGCGTCATAGAGGCGACGGTTCCG
>JAOTVU010000117.1 GCA_029863385.1 Acidimicrobiia bacterium | reverse complement strand
GGCGCGAGGCGGCCGCGGTTCTCGAACGGGCCGTCGGAGCCGACGACGCCGACGACCGCTTTGAACCCTACGACCGACCCGATGACGGATCGGTGCTATTGCTCGCCCGCGCCGATCACGAGGCGGCCGCCTATGTTGAAGCTGGATCGTCGCGAGGCCGCCTCCAGCTCGACGTCGCCGCCGATATCGACCGCATTGCCGAGCTGGCCGGCGACGATTCACCCAGTGTGGTCGAACCGCTCGTCGTCTCGATGATCGCGCGGACGATCGCGGCGTTCGACGAACACTCGCCGGTGGGGTCGGCCGACCTGGTGTTCGAACTCTGGGGACGGCCCCGACAGCCCTGGCACGATCGGCTGGCCAAACGGCTCGACCTCCAACCCGTGCGTTCGCTCCACCAGATGCGCTGCTCGCTTCCTCCACCGATGGCCCCGACCGCCCCGGACCGGACCCGACCCATCGATCCCGGGATCGACACCAAGCGGCTTCTCGAGGTGAACAATCGGGCATTCTCCTCTCATCCCGATCAGAGCAACCAGCGGCTGTCGGACCTTGAATCGGCCTTCGCCGAGCCGTCGTTCCGGCCTGAGTCGGTCCGCATCCTCGACGCCGAACCCTCCGATCCCCGAGCCGCCGAGCATCAAATGATCGGCTTCTGCTGGACCAAGATCCACCCCGAGCGGCCCGGCCGGGTCGCGCTGGGCGAGATCTACGTCATCGCCGTCGATCCCGCCTACCACGGCGCGGGCCATGGAACCGGGCTGACCACCGCCGGCCTTCGGTGGCTGGCCGACCAGGGGCTCTCCACCGGCATGCTCTATGTCGAGTCCGACAACGACGCCGCTGTGGCGACCTACCGGAAGCTCGGCTTCACCGTTCATGGGACCCACACGGCCTGGGGGCGGCCGTGACCGCCCCGGACAAGCTCACCGGCTCCCTCACCCGTTCACCCTGGACACCGAGCCGCGACGAGTGGGCCGAGACGCTCGGCGACGTGCCGGCATACCGCCTCGACCAGCTGTGGCACGGTCTCTACGAGGAGGGATCGGCCCCGCCGGACATCTCGACGCTGCCCAAGTCGATGCGGGCCGACATCGGCCGTCGGTTCCAAGCCGCCCTGCGGCCGGTGGCCGAACAACGCAGCGCCGACGGGAACACGATCAAATGGTTGTGGGAGACGGTCGATGGATCCCGGGTCGAGACCGTTCTGATGCACTACGACCGTCGATCGACGGTCTGCATCTCGTCTCAGGCCGGCTGCGCCATGGATTGCGGTTTCTGTGCCACCGGCCAGGCGGGATTCAAACGCCATCTTTCGGTCGGAGAGATCCTCGAGCAGGTCGTCGCCGCCCGCCGCTCCTGTCGCAATGACAGCGCCGACCGCGATGACGACGCTGCGGGTTCGGGACCGTCGCGGCGGCTGTCGAACGTCGTGTTCATGGGAATGGGTGAACCGTTCGCCAACTACGACCGCGTTCTCACCGCCACCCGGCGGCTGATGGTCGACTTCGGCCTCGGCGCCCGCCACATCACGATCTCGACCGTCGGGCTCGTGCCTCAGATGAACCGTTTCGCCGACGAGGGTCTCCAGGTCGGTTTGGCCCTGTCGCTGCATGCGGCCAACGACACGCTCCGCAACGACCTGGTGCCGATCAATCGCAAGCATTCGATCGCCGACCTCATCGATGCCTGCCGACGGTATCGCGAGCGGACCGGTCGGCGGGTGTCGATCGAATGGGCGATGATCGACGGTGTCAACGACCGGGATTCCGATGCCGACGAGCTCATCGGTGTCGCTCGCGACGCTCGGGCCCACGTCAACCTCATCCCGCTCAACCCGACGCCGGGGTGGCCGACGGTCGGCTCTCCGACGCAGCGCATCGAACGGTTCGCCGCTCGCCTCCGGTCGGCTGATGTCAACGTCACGGTGCGTCGCAACCGTGGAACCGACATCGACGCCGCCTGCGGCCAGCTCGCCGGTTCCCGTTCGACCACCGAGCCGGGTGCCGGACCCACCACCGTGGAGCTGCGACCCCGACGGTGAGGCAACGCCGCTTTTCCCGGCGGGTAGGCCATACTGGTTGGGCTATGAACCAGTGGCTGAACCGTTCCCACCCGATGACCCTCCAGGCCGGCGTCATTCTCGGCTACATCAGCGCCGTGTTCGGCCTTCTCCAGCCACAGTTCTTCTTCATTCTCTACATCGGTATCGGAGCGGGTGCGTTCGTCACGGCCAACAACAAGCGGTGGGGTTACTACCTGCTCGCCGTCTGCTCCTCGATCGTGGCCGTGCTCCTGACGGTCGTGCTCGTCGCCAACGTGCTGAGCTTCTCGATCATCGGGGTTCTGCTGAGCCTCAACCGGATGGTGTTCCCGACCGCACTGGCTGCGGCCGTCATCCACACCCAGTCGAGGGAGTACCAGAAGATCTGGTTTGACTGACGCAGTGCGGGGCGCCTCGATCGCGTTCCTGACGGCGATCGCTCTCACAACCATGGCGTGCGCCGCCGTGACGGACGGCCAATCCCGTTCCGAGACGACTCGGACCCAAACCGAGTCCGAGGACACCGCGGTCGGCACCGACGCGACCACCCAGGGGGCCGACGTGACGGTGCCCGTCGAACCGGATACCGGCCGCGCCGTCGAATCCGATGGAACCCCCGAGTCGCCGATCGAGTGGAGCGATTGTGGCGGAGGCCTGCAGTGCGGCTCCGTGACCGTCCCGGTCGATTACGCCTCACCCGCCGGCGCAACGCTCGACATCGCGCTCGTACGTGTGCCGGCTGAACGGGATCCCATCGGGTCGGTGTTCGTGAATCCGGGCGGACCCGGCGCCTCCGGAATCGAGTTCGTTCGGGGCGGCTTCCGCCTCGACCGGGAATCGGCGAGTCGCTACCACCTGGTCGGCTTCGATCCAAGAGGTATCGGCGAATCGAGTCCGCTCAGCTGTTCGGTCTCGCGGGACGACCCGGTCATGCCTGACCTTTCACCTGATTCGATCGAGGAGTCGGCCGAGCTCGATCGGCTGGCCATCGAGGTGGTCGAGGACTGCACCGCGACCGATGGCACGCTGCTCCCCCATTTGACGACGACCAACGTCGCCCGAGATCTCGACCGACTTCGAAAGGCGGTGGGCGACGACGTCCTGCACTACTACGGGCTGAGCTACGGAACACTGCTCGCTGTGCGCTACGGCCAACTGTTCCCGGACAGCGTGGGCCACCTGGTACTCGACGGCATTGTCGATCCTCAAGCCGATCTGACCGATCTGCTCCGCCAGCAGGCCATCGCCTTCGAGGCCGGGTTCGCTCAGCTCGACGAACGCTGTGACGAGATCAGATGTCCCGTCGACGGCATCACCGCCACCTTCGATCGGGTGCTGGATCGACTCGAGGCCGGCGGACCCGTGGGCGGCGTCGGCGCCTCCGAACTGGTCATGGCTTCGCTGCTACCGGCCTACTCACCATCGATCCTCCCGGCGTACGCAACAGCACTCGACCAGTCCGACGGCGGCAACTACGCGGCGATCGAGAGTCTGAGCGACTTCTTCGTCAGTTCGGTCTCGTTCACCGCCTACGCCGCCTTCGCCTGCGCCGACGGTCAACCCCCGTCGGGCTCGGCGCCCTGGGAGCAGTTTGCCGACGACCTGGCGGAGGCGGCTCCTCGATTCGGGGCGGCGGTGGCCAACGAACTCCGGGTCTGCGCGTTCTGGCCCCGTCCCGCCGCTGATCCGGTCGGAGACATGACGGAGGCGGAGCTGGCCGACATCGACGTGCCGGTGCTGGTTGTCGGAAACACCGGCGACGCCGCCACGCCACTGGCCAATGCCGAGCGGGTGGCGTCACTGCTCCCCGACGCCCGACTGGTGGTCGTCGACACCGCCAGGCACACCGCCTACAGCGGCAGCTCGTGCGTGCGCGACCTCGTGGCCGACTATCTGGCCGACCGTCCACTCGCAGAGCTGTCGCAGTGCGGGGCCGATTAGCTTCCGGGCCGCGTAACGGGCACCCGAACCCGAGCCACCAGCCCATACAGTGGAGCGCGATGGATACCGAGAGCACCGAGCTTCCCCAGGGTGACGAGAAGCGAACCGCCGTCCGTGACATGTTCGACGCCATCGCCCCTCGCTACGACCTCGTGAACCGGATCATGACGTTCCGTATGGACGTCGGATGGCGCAGGGCGGCCCAACGATCGCTCGACCTTGCCCCCGGTTCGGTCGTACTCGACCTGGCCGCGGGGACCGGGGACTTCAGCGTCGAGCTGGCCCGTTCCGGTCACAACCCGATCGCCGTCGATCTGTCCTACGGCATGCTCGCCGCAGCCCGAGCGTCCGAACCTCGGGTACAGGGTGATCTGCTGGCGTTGCCGGTGGCCTCAGGCTCGGTCGATGCCGCGATCTGCGGGTTTGCGCTCAGGAATCTCGTCGGCCTCGACCCGTTCTTTGCGGAGCTGCATCGCGTGCTCCGGCCTGGCGGCACGGCCGCCCTGCTCGACGTCTCACAGCCCGACAACGCCGTTCTCCGCCTGGGTCACGGCCTCTACTTCAACAAGGTGGTCCCGATGATCGGCGGATTCCTGTCGGATCGGGACGCCTACGCCTACCTGCCCCGATCCGTTTCCTACCTCCCGGAACCGGCGGTCATGCTCGCCAAGCTGGAGGCGGCCGGTCTGACCGACGTCTCCCGCCGCCAGCTTTCGGGCGGAATCGCTCAGCTACTCACCGCTCGTCGCCCCTGAACCGTTCACCCGATCGAA
This sequence comes from Acidimicrobiia bacterium, assembly GCA_029863385.1. GTDB lineage: Bacteria > Actinomycetota > Acidimicrobiia > Acidimicrobiales > SZUA-35 > JAHELU01. The sequence continues at coordinate 10,543 of JAOTVU010000117.1, read as the reverse complement.
CCGATCGGATGGTGACCGAGTCCGGTTCAAGTTCGGCCCGTCCCGACCGATTGGCTTCAGGTGTACAGCTGTCCAGGTCCGCGGGTTGGGTGACCACCGGTGACGACCGATCCGTTTCCGATAGCCGACCGGTCGCCGGCGGGAACGAACGTCGGTGGCCTGGGCGCTTCGATGGCCGACTCGACCGCGCCCGCCGCGACGACCGGTCGGCCGGCCCGCTATGACCGCCGGCGTCGACTCGATCCCACCGTCTCGGTCATCGTGCCGACCTACAACGAGGCGGGGAACATAGCGCTACTCATCCCCAGACTGCAGGCGGCCCTCGCCGACTTCGACTACGAAGTGATCATCGTCGACGACGATTCTCCGGATCTCACCTGGCAGATCGCCGGTGACCTCGTGGCCGACGAGCCTCGCTTCTCGGTCGTTCGTCGCACCACCGACAGGGGCCTATCGGCTGCGGTCCTGACCGGGATGAACGTCGCTCAGGGCTCGGTATTGGTCGTCATGGACGGCGACCTGCAGCACGATCCCGGAGCGATACCGGCGCTCGTGTCCAAGGTGCTCGACGACGGCGCGGAGATCGCCGTGGCGTCGAGGGCTGCCGACGGCGGCAGCTACGGCGAATTCAGCCCGCGCCGTCGGTTGATCTCGTGGGCCGGGGCCCAGACGGCCCATGTTCTGCTGCAGGCGCCTGTCACCGATCCGATGAGCGGGTTTTTTGCTTTACACCGCCGTCGCTACGAGGAGGTGGTGCACCATGTCAATCCCCGTGGCTTCAAGATCCTCCTCGAGTTCCTGGCCCGAGGCCGTCGACCCGACGTGGCCGAGGTCGGCTACCGGTTCGGGAGCCGGGTTCACGGCACCACCAAGCTGACGGGCTCGGTGGTCGTGGCGTACCTGCTGGCGATCATCGAGCTGTCGGTCGGTCGGTTCATCTCGGCCACCTTCACCGCCTACTGCCTCGTGGGGGTCACCGGCCTTGCCATCCGTGTCATCATCGAGCAGACACTGACCGGCGGTCTGCCCGCGGCTCTGATCTCGGGCCGCTGGGCCGTGCTGGCCGCCGTCGAACTGAGCATCGTGACCAACTACCTGCTCAACAACGTTTTCACCTTCACCTCACGTCGACACCGGGGGCTGCAACAGATTCGTGGCCTCCTGATGTTCCACATGGTCAGCCTGTACGGGCTGTTCGTCCATGCCGGTGCGACCGCTCTGTTGAGCGACAGGGGCACCGACGTCGGACCGTTGGATCTGACCGCGCTCTGGTCGGCTGATGTGTCCGCCACCTTCGCACTGGGGGTGACGATGGCGCTCGTTGGCAACTACTACTTGAACGCCACGGTGACCTGGCGCCGACGACGTTGAACACCAGCGGTGTGAACATCGGAGGCGCCCGTCAGCGCAACCGGCCGAGAACGGTGTCGACCAGATCGCCGATCTCGGCCACCGTCCGTCGATAGACCCGCAGGCTGCGGCCGTAGGGATCGTCCACGTCCCAGTCGTCGCCGAGGTACGAACCGGGATCACGTTCCCGGGCTATCTCCGAGAGCAGCTCCTCGATGGTGGCCATGGAGCTGTCCCAGTCGTCGAGCAGCGCAGCCGCCTCCCGCAGTGGCATCGTTTTCGGGTAGGCGCCCGAGTCGATCTCGGTGGCCTGCCGGACATGGGAGCCCTCCATGGTGAGGAGAAGGTCGGCGGCGGCGATACTGGCGCGATCGAGCTGATAGCTCCGGTGCCGGCGGACATCGACGTCGAGTTCGGCCAGAGCCTGGACCAGCGTATCGCTGGGGACGCGACCTGACGGCAGGAATCCGGCGGAACGAAACCGCCAGTAGGCCTCACCGAAGCGGTTGCGGGCCAGGTACTCGGCGGTGGGGCTTCGACAGATGTTCGCAGTGCAGACGAACAGAACCCGTCGTGCAGCCGGGTGGTTCAAGGCCGACGGCCGAGAAGGACCCCGATGGTCTTGACGATGATGACCAGGTCACGCGTGAAACGCACATCAGCAACGTAGGCGATGTCGAGATGCAGCCCGGCGGTGATCCTGTTGGTCGACCGGAACGGGGAGACCTGGAACATGCCGGTGATGCCGGGACGCCCCTTGTGGCGGGGATGGGCCGTGAGCCCGGTTCGGGAGGCGACGTCGACCAGTTCCGGGCGGGGACCGACGAGGCTCATGTCGCCCTTGAGAACGTTGAGCAGCTGAGGAAGCTCGTCGAGGCTGCTGGCCCGGATGAAGCGGCCGAAAGGGGTATGGCGGGGGTCGTTGTCACACTTGTGGGTTTTCCGGCGGTCTCGCCCGACGAACGGCTGGGACTGGCGGCGACGATCGGGCAGCATCGACCGGAACTTGTAGATGTCGAAGGGACGCCCGTCGCGACCCACCCGCTTCTGACGGTAGATCACGCCGCCAGGGCCGAGGTTGACCCGGACCATGAGGGCCAGAGCGACCAGGAGCGGGAGGAGAACGATCAGGCTGATCCCGGCCAGGACGACGTCGACGATCCGTTTGCCGTACTCGGTGTACCAGGTCGTCCGCGGAGGAAAGACCGAAGGGAACAGCGGGCCGGCGTGCTCGACCCCGGCGGGGGATTCGATCAAGTACCTGGTTTGCACATCAACGCTGGCCACACTCACCTACCCTCTGCGCCGTACCTTGCGTATGGACCGGCGATCAGACTACTCGCCGGCGGGCCCGGGCTGGTGCATGCTCAGCAAGGTCGATCCGAGCTCTTCCGCACCAATCCGGATCCACTTGAGAGTGTCCAGATCCACCGACGACGCAGCTTATAACGAAGATTCGGACGGCGCATCCATCTGAACCAAAAACTAGGACTTGGGCTGTTGTACCCGAACAAGCCTGCTCACAGGTCCCTGGCGGCGACTGTGCCGGGTACCCTGTGGGCCGGCGGGCAGAGGCCGCTGATTCAGCATCTTTTCCGAACGTTCGATCCGGGACACCGAGCTGTGAACACCACATTCGACAACGAGAATCAGGGCACCGGGACGATGTTCAGGCGATCAGCGTCGATAGGTATTCTCACCTACAGGCGGCCGGAGGAGGTCAAACGATGCCTCGAGGCCGTCGTGGCGGCCATCGCCGAGCCGATGCCCGATTCCTGGAGCGTCGACGAAGTGATGGTCATCGACAACGACCCAGACGGATCGGCTCGGGCGGTGGTGTCGAAGCTGGCCGAACGAACGGTCTCGGCCGCATCGATCCGGTACGTCCACGAGCCGAGAGCCGGAGTGTCCATCGCACGCAATCGGGCGATGGCCGAGGCCGCCGGTGACGTGCTTGTGTTCATCGACGACGACGAGATCCCCCACGAGGGCTGGCCCCACGGCCTGCTGACCGTGCTCGACGAAACCGGGGCGGCGATGGTGGGCGGCCCGGTATTGACGGAGTTCACCGCCCCCCCACCACGGTGGATCGTCGACGGCCGCTTCTTCGACCGCGACGATGCTCCCCATCGGAGCGCCCGGGCCTGGCTACGCAGCGGAAACCTGGCCATCGACCTCGAACAGGTGCGGGGCGCCGGCCTGCTCTTCGACCCCCGATACCGTCAGGGTGAAGACTCGGCCTTCACCCGAGCGGCCCGGGCCGCTGGCCTGGAGCTGCGCTGGAGTTCGGTGGGGGCCATCACGGAGTTCGTTGGTGCCGATCGGTTCTCCACCCGCTGGCGGGCACGACGGGAATACCTGTCAAACCGAGCGTGGACCAGGTCGAGTCTGGATCTGGCCGACGGAGCGACCGGGCGGGCGGCCAGCCGGGCGAGGGTGGCAACGGTGGCCCTCGCCAGAGCCGGCCAGGGCCTCGCCCTGATGGCCGCCGGATTGTGGCCGGGGCGAGCGGACCGCCGAGCGGAGGGGCTTGCGGTCTGGGCCGGCGTGGGCGGCAGAATCGTCGAGATCATGGCTTATCGCCGGCCCTGAATGGTGGCATCGCCGGATCGAGATCAATCCCGATCCGTTACGGTTGTCGGGGCCCGTCCGAGTACTATTACGGTCCTGTGATGTACCAGTCCAGCGCCTCGACGGCCGAAGCGGCCAGCCTTGAGGACTACCTCCGGGCCATCCAGCTGCGCAAGTGGCTGGTTCTCGCGCTGGCTCTGCTGGGCCTGATCGGTGCCTTCCTGTTCGCCAACAGCCGAACCCCCACCTACACGGCCACCTCGACCGTACTGCTCCGTCCCTCCCCGCACGGTGCCCGCGTCGCCGGCCAGGACGAGCTCCCGAACCTCGAGACCGAGCGCGAGGTCATGCTGTCGGATCGCACCAGCGACGCCGTCATCAAGACGCTCGGCATTCAGGCCACGGGCGACCAGCTGCGCAGGAATCTCGACGTCGAATTCCGCCCCCAGTCGTATGTGTTGACGGTCAACTACACATCGAACAACGCCCAGGCGGCCGCCACCACCGCCAACGCGTTCGCCGATCAGTACGCCCGTAACCGCGAGGGTGATGCCCAGACGTTCCTCAGCGACAACGTGGATTCGCTGCAGGCCGATATCACGGCCGTGCAGGCCAGTCTCGACCTCGCGCAGACGGAGCTCAACGAGCTCCGAACCCAGCGGTCCCAGCGGCTCCTGACCAACGACAACACCGCCGACATCGACGCCGCGTTGGCAGTGGCCAGTACCGACGTCTCCAACCTCACGACGCAACTCCGCAACACCGAAACGGAGCTGCGGAGCATTCTCCAGAAGATCGAAACCCGGCCAACGGCGGCCGAGGTCCTCCGGCCCGCCACCGCACCCGCGGCCCCCGACGGCCTCGGTCTTGGGCCCATCGTCGTCGGCGGCCTGTTGTTCGGCCTGCTGATGGGCGTCGTCGGCGCCTTCCTCCTCGAGCGCCTCGACACCACGGCCCGAGACGAGGACGACGTCGCCCTTGCGCTCGGCACCAGCGTCATCGGATCCATACCGACGCTCGGCCTGGGCCACCGCGGCGGTTCGGGCAGCCTCATCATGCTCTCATCCGGCGGCTCCAACCGGTTCGCCGCGGCTCGCGAGGCGTTCCGCCGCCTCCGCAGCTCGGTCCAGTTCCTCAACTCATCGAGCGGCGTGAGTTCGATAATCGTCACCAGCTCCACGCCCGGCGAGGGCAAGAGTCTCACCGCCGCCAACCTGTCGATCGCCCTGGCCCAGAACGGCTCCCGGGTGGTGCTGGTCAGTGCCGATCTCCGCCGACCGACACTCGAACGCATGTTCGGCATGGAAGCCAACCGGCCCGGCTTGTCCGACTACCTGTCGCACGCCGCCGAACTCAACGCCGAAAAGGTTCCGGGTATCGACAACCTCTGGCTGATCCGTTCCGGTACCGCACCGGACAACCCCGGTGAGCTGCTCAACTCCGACCGCTTCGAGCAGATGGTCAAAGAGCTTGAGCGCGAGGATGTCGAATACATCGTTGTCGACACGCCCCCCGTCATCAACACCGCCGACGCCGTGTCGGCCGCCCGCTACGTCGATGGGGTGATCGTCGTGGTCGACACCGAACGGACCGCCACGGCCGACCTATTGCAGGTTCGCGCCGATCTAGAACGGTCCGGATCGAAGTTGCTCGGCGCGGTCATGAACCGCCGGCAACCGGGCCGAGGCCGGTCCCGGCGGGACCGGTACGGCTACTGAGGCGACGCCCGGATCAGGCATCGGCTCCCACCGGCGGCTTGTTGGCCTCGCGGCGGATCCAGTAGAAGACGAGCGCGACCAACGAGGCCATCAGCACCATCTCGCTGACATAGGTGGTCATGGCGGCGGTGCGCCACGAGCCGTCGGGCAGCAGCCACAGGTTCAGTCCGAGGTTCAAGGCGGCAGCGGCGCCGGTGGCCCCGAACCGCCACCACTGCTTGTCGGCGGCGCTGAGGGTGTTGCCCGCCACGTACTGGATCGCCCGAACGCCGGGGAGGAACGCCAACCAGCGGATCACGGCGACGACCTCATCGGACCAGTTCGAACCCAGAACAGCCGGAACGAGCGGGGCGAGCACCCAGAAGATGGCCCCCGATCCGAATCCGAGGAGAATTGCGGTCGGCGCGAGCCGGGCCGCCACCCCGAAGGCCTTCGTCACACCCGTCTTCCCGGCGGCGAACAACTCCGAGTCATGGGCTCGAAGAAGCATCCGGAGCGGCATGTAGGCGAACTGGATCGCCCGACCACCGAAGGAGTAAAAACCGTTGTCGTCGACGTGCCCGAAGCGGAGCAGCAGGGTCCGGTCGGCCTGGTCGTTGATGTTCTCGGTGACACCGTTGACCGAGAACGGCAGCCCCGGCCTCAGGTCCTCGTGAGCCCGCCGGTTGAAACGTGGGCTGATCCCATACGTGAACCAGATGTAGCCGATCCCGAGCACCGCGCTCAACACAAAACTGACCATGTTGGCCCACGCCCAGGTGGTGAGGTCCTGGGTGCCGGCCAGTGCGAACCAGGCGATGGCCCCCAACCGACACACGGTGACGATGAAGCGCCCGATGGTCGCCTGTTTCATGTGGCCGAGGCCCACGGGCAGGTAGACCGCAAGCTCCGACAGCCAGAACAGGGGCATGCCGGCGACGATGAAGAGCGCATAGACCTCGAAGTCGACGTCGGGCTGGAAGAACGGCTTCGAGACCAACAGCAACACGGCGAGGAGGCCGGGCAGGCCGACACCGACCGTGATCGCCCTGCTCCACGCCTCACGAAGATCCTCGCCCTGGGCGCCGCGCCGCAACAAGAGAATGTGTGATCCCAGGTTCGACAGGTTCAGGGCGATGGCGGCCAGCGCCGCGACGCCCCCGAGGATACCGTAGGACGTCTCGTCGAGTAGCCGGGCGACCATCAGCACGACGAGCGTCGAGCTGATGAGCTGCAGGATCTCCGATGCGGCGGCCCACCGGGTGTTGTTGCCGAGCAGGTCGCGGGTCATGGTCCGGACCCGACCGCTGGACCGGTCCGAGCCGTCGCTCGTTTCGTTTGATTGATCTGACTCGATCAAAGAATCTCCAGCTTGTCGGCGGTCGCCGAGTCCGGACCGTTGGCGGTCGACAGGGAACCGAACCGATTGCGGGTGTCGAACAGGTAGTCGGAGTGGGTGGCGATGAGATCGTAGTCGAGGCAGTCGTGGTCGGTGACAAGCACCACCACATCGGCCGAGGCGATGGTCTCCTCGGTCAACTCGACCGATGTGACCCGGTCCGCAAACTCGTAGTCGGTCACATGCGGATCGTGCACCCGCACGTCGGCACCGAGACGGAGCAGCTCCAGGACCAGGGGCGTGGCCGGGGTTTCGCGGGCGTCACTACTGTTGCGTTTGTAGGCCACACCGAGAATGAGCACGATGGACCCGTTCACCGCCTTCTGCCGCCTGTTCAGACCACCCTGAATCCGACGGACGACGTAGCTCGGCATGTTGTTGTTGACGTCGTCGGCGATCTTGATGAATCGGGAGACGGCACCCAGCCGCCGCTCGAATCGCCACGAGAGGAAGGACGGGTCGACCGGGAGGCAGTGACCTCCCACACCCGGTCCGGGGTGGAACGGCATGAAGCCGAACGGCTTGGTCGATGCGGCGGCAATGACCTCCCAGATGTCTATGTCGAGCGCTCGCGCGTGTATGGCCATCTCGTTGACCAGGGCGATATTGACGTGCCGGAAGGTGTTCTCGAGGAGCTTCGTCAGCTCCGCCTCACGGGTTCCCGACACCTCGACGACACCGTCCACCAGACGGGAGTAGAAGGCGCTCACCGCGCGAAGGGACTCGGGGTTGACTCCGGCAACGATCTTCGGTGTCTCCCGGAATCCCCAGACGAGATTGCCGGGGTCGATCCGCTCCGGCGAGTAGCCGACGAGGAAGTCGCTCCCCGCTCTCAGTCCGGATCCGCTCTCGAGGAGCGGACACACCACTTCGTCGGTGGTGCCAGGATAGGTGGTGGACTCGAGAACGACCAGCGACCCGGCGGTCACCGACGCCCCCACCAGCTCGGCGGCGGCCTCCACGTGGGAGATGTCGGGCACACCGTCCCTGAGCGGCGTCGGGACCGAGATCACGGCCACGTCGAAGCCGTCCAGGTCCTGAGGGCTTTCGCTGGGCCGGTACCGGCCGGACGCCAGCGCCAATTCGATTTCGGCGTCGGAGACGTCCTCGATGTGGGAGCGTCCGGCGGACAGGCTGGAGATCTTGTCCTTGTCGAGATCGAAACCGATGACGTCGAAGCCGACTTCGACGGCCCGCATGGCCACCGGCAGACCGACATATCCCTGGCCGATGACGGCGAGCTTCCGCCCATCGCCGTTATGCCGCCCGCTTCTCGAACTTCCCATCGCCGGTCCTCCAAGCCCTCGGCATCGCCGTGTTGCGAACCGTCGTTCCCAACCGTAGTCCCGGCCGAGACGCCATCTCCCGACACAGCCGAACAGCCGCTGTACCTGCAGGTTAGCCAGCATTCCGGCAAGGGTCGATCAACAACCCAACAGGAATTGCGTAAGCAGATCAGCCCAAGATCGCACCAACTGACACGGTTAGCCGCCGATTGGCTGCTAGAAATGAGTGGTTGGTGTGGAAACTACGGTTTCAACAGGGAGATGGCAGACAAGCCATGGTGGCGCGTACGACCAATACGAGGCGGGTTCCCTCCCCCTCCGTCATTCAATTTGCGGCCGACGTCGTCGTCTTCGGAGCCGTCTGGTTCACCGCGCTCCTGCTGTCGAACATCACCGTGACCGCGATCCGATCGGATGCCCGGTCGTTCGTGCTCGCTGTCGGCGCCACGGCTGTCACCATGACCATCATGCAGCGTCGGGGCCTGTACGACGGACGGCCGTCGCTGCCTCGGACCGACGAAATCTCCCGGCTCTTCGTCGCGGTGCTCGGCGGCTCGGCCAGCGTTGCCGTTGCCGGTGCCTTCCTCGACTGGCACATCGGGGCCTGGGAGATCGTCGTCGGCGGAACACTTGCGTTCGCCGTACGCACCCTCTCGCGAGGCCTGGTTCGATCCCTCGGCACCGAACTGCCGAGCACGGCGTGGCCGACAAGGGTCGTCATCGTCGGCACCGGGCACGAGGCCAAGGAGCTGGCCGAACTCGTTTCCGATCATCCCGAGGCTCGATTCGAGCTAGCCGGCGTCGTCGGCAATCTCGGCGTGGCCGAACGAAACGGCCTGGCCGAGAACTGGATCGGGCCGACCGGACGGCTGATCGAGCTGATGCATCAACACGAGGTGAGCGCGGCGATCGTCACCGCAACCGGCTTCCGTGGCGAGCAGTTCCGCAACATCACGCGCGAACTGTTCGGTTCCGGCTACGACGTCCACCTGACCACCGGCGTCAGCCGCATGTGGGAGGGGCGCTTCGACGTCCGTTCGCTCTCCCACGAGCCGCTGATCGTCATGGGCCGCAACAACCCGCCGAAGTGGCAGCGGGCGGGCAAACGAGCCGTCGACATCGTCGGGTCGGCCACCGCACTGATCGTGGCGTCACCGATCATGTTGCTCGCTGCGGCCTGCATCTGGTTCGAGGACCACGGCCCCGTCACCTACACGGCTCGTCGGGCGGGCCACAAGGGCACCTTCTTCAACATGTACAAATTCCGTTCGATGGTGACAAACGCCGACGAGCTGAAACAGGATATGGCCGAGCAGAACGAGCGCACCGGCCCCCTGTTCAAGATCTCCGACGACCCCCGCATCACTCGCGTCGGCAGGTTCATTCGCGAGACCTCGATCGACGAATTGCCCCAGTTGTTCAACGTCCTCCGGGGAGACATGAGCCTCGTCGGCCCCCGTCCGGCGCTTCCGGAGGAGGAGGCGGCGTTCGATGAAGAGCTGCGTGAGCGTTTCAAGGTTCGGCCCGGCATCACCGGCCTGTGGCAGGTCGAAGCCCGTTCCAATGCGGCCTTCAACGCCTACCGACGCCTCGATCTGCACTATGTGGAGAACTGGAATCTAGGCCTCGATCTGCGGATTCTGCTGGCAACGGCCGAGCAGATCGTCGTCACCATCGCCCTGCTGCCGCTGCGGTTCATCCGTCGCCGCTCGTCCAACCGGGTTGACGGGATCGCCGGCGCCGACCGTGAAGCCGATCAGCTGGGCGGACCGCGGCCGACCATCAGCCCCGATGACGTGGTGATCGACCTTCGGGCCCGAAACCGGGCGAGACTGGTGGCCGCCGCCAACGCCGCCGACGACATCGATCGGCAGAAGGCGTCACTTGTCGACCGGACGACGGGCGCCCTCGAGGAGCCGCACGGCCAGCAGCAGGGCGCCCCTCGCTGAGACTCGGGGGCGGATCATCCCACCGTGATTGGTTTCATGCCGGCGACTCATATAGTCGAACGAATGGACACCGAGGCGGGCCACCCGAGGTCCACCCGCCGCCGCCAACGCCGCAATCGCACGCTCACCCCGATGTCGATCCTCATGGCAGGGTTCGTCATGACTGCGTGCGGCCTTGGTGGACCGTTCGGCGGATCCGTCGACTCGAAAGCCTCCGGTCGAAGCGATGCGTCGACACGACCGGCCGCCCGGATCGTGTCCGAGCACCTCCCGCCCGATCTGGTCGACCAG
>JAOTVU010000116.1 GCA_029863385.1 Acidimicrobiia bacterium | reverse complement strand
ATGCGCTCGCCGTCCGGGATGAACGACGACAACACGTTCAGCGTCGTCGTCTTACCGGTGCCGGTACCGCCCGACACGATCACGTTGAGTTTGCCGACGATGCAGGCCTGAAGGAACCTCGCCGCATGCACGCTGAGCGTGCCGAAGCGGATCAGGTCGTCGATCTGGAGGGGGTCAGCGGCGAACTTCCGGATGGTGAGAAACGGCCCACCGATGGCCAGCGGAGAGATCACCGCATTGACACGGGAACCGTCAGGAAGGCGGGCGTCGCACAGCGGCGACGACTCGTCGATGCGACGTCCGACCTGGGCCACGATCTTGTCGATGATTCGGCGGAGGTGGAGTTCGTCGACGAAGGTGACGTTCTCGACCGAGAGCTTCCCGGCCCGTTCCACGAAGATCTGGTCCGGGCCGTTGCACATGACCTCGGAAACGTCCTCGTCGCGCAGGAGCTTGTCGATCGGGCCATAGCCCAGAATGTCGTCGGAGACGTCCTGTATGATCTGGGCCTTGTCGGCGGCCGAGATCGGTGTCCGCTCCTGAGCCAGCGCCGTCTGCAGAGCGTCGCGCACCTTCTTGCGCAGCTCCTCCTCCGACAGCCGCTTGTCGTAGAGGATCGGGCCCAGCTCCTCGATGAGTGACCCGTGGATTCGGTGCCGGAGTTCGTCGAGGCCGCGATTTCGACCGCCCGCCTCGGTTGTGGCGGGGACGGCGCCCTCGTTCAACCGTTCATACAGCGACATCTGGTACTCCTCTGAAGATCAACGAAAGGTGGGTTGTGGTTGGAGGGATTCGAATCTTGGTTCAGCCGAAGAACTTCCGGAAGCCCCCGTTGGACGACGGTTCGGCTGCGGCGTCGCCGTCGATGAAGGACGAGGCCAGTTGTTCGAAGGCCCTGGCCACGCCTGACTTGGGAGCGGACAGGACAACCGGCGAGCCCTTGTTGACCGAGATCGGAACCACGATGTCGGATGGCACATGGGCGGCTGCCACCACGCCGAGGGTCCGCTCGACCTCGGCCAGGTCGAGCTTGACCTTCGAGTCGGAACGGTTGAGCACCAGGTGGATGTTCTCGTTCGGGATGTTCAGCAGGGCCAGAGTGGCGAGGCCGATCTTGACGTTCTTGATGTTGGGGATGTCGAGACCGGCGACCAGCAGCATCTGATCGCTGGCCTCGAGCACGTTCAGCACCACATCGTTGAAGATGGCCGGCAGATCGACGATCACGTGACCGGCGAAGGTCCGAACGATCTCGATGAGGCGAGCCATCTGCTGGCCGCTGATCTTGTCGGCGAACGTCGGTTCGACGGGGGCGGCCAGGACACGCAACCCGGTCTGCTCGTGCACCGCCATCATGTTGTTCAACATGTCGGCGTCGAGTGCGTCGATCTGGGCGATGGCATCGGCCACGGTCGACTCCGGATGCAGCTTGAGCATCACGGCGATGTCTCCGAACTGCAGGTGTCCGTCGATCAGCACCACCGGCTTCTTCGATCGACGGGCCAACGCGACGGCGATGTTGCTGGCGGTGACCGACTTACCCGAACCGCCCTTGGTGGAGAAGACGGAGATGACCCGGCCCAGCTCGCCGCCGTCGGGATCGACGGGGTCGATACCGGAGCTGTAGCTGGTCAGCGAATCTCCGCTGGGCAGGTCCTCGGCGATGCGGTCGACCGTGTCGATCAACTGCTGCTGGTCGATCGGTGCCGAAATGACGTCCTTGATCCCGACCCGGAGGGCACGATGGAGCAGCTGGGTTGTCAGCTCGGATGTGACAAGCACCGTGGCGATGTTCGGATACCGCTTGCCCCACAGGGCGACGGTGTCGAAGTCCTCCTGGCGGGCACATGACGGTCCGAGGACCACCACGCATGATCCGCCGTGACGCTGAGTTTCGAAATCCTCCAACGACTCGGCGGTGTCGACCGAGCCCTCGAACAGCCCGACCAGGTAGTCCCGGACGGCCTGATCGGAGTCGATGACGGCCACCCCCGCACCGGCCATCAGCCGGTGTTCGCTCTCGAAGGTGTTCTCCTCGAAGCTGTCGACGGTGTCCAAACCGTCGAAACTCGAGAAGTCATACTGGGTCATTAGTTACCCTCACCCTCTCCGCCGTCGATCGAGCTGTCAGTACCTTCGGTGCCCTCGGGAACCGTCGTCGGAACCGGCGGGTTCGAATCGGGGTCGAAGCCGTCGTCCGTTGTTCCGGTGTCGTCGCTGGTGGACCCGCTGCCGTCGGAGCTACCAGAGCGGGGGGCGGTGCCGATGCGGCTCTCGCCGTCAGCGTCGACGGCCGCCAGCTGGGTCGGGTCGACCACGTCGTCGAAGCCGACATAGGGCGTCAGACGGGCACCGTCCTCACCCGGCAGAACCTGTCCGGTCGGATCGATGGGCAGAATCGGTCGGGGTTCGTAGTCATCGGGCACCAGCGACAGGTAGAGGTCGTCACGGCCGACGTTGAGAATGATCTGGGCCGCTTCCGGCGGCACGGCCAGCGTGATGAGGCCTCGGATCTGGACCGCCTGTTCCTCGCCGTCGCCTTCAGCCGATTCACCGATGTCGGGGATCAGCGCCTGGCCCACTGCAAGGACCTCGGCCTTCTGGTAGACCATGCGGGCGTCGACCGGATACAGGTCGGTGATGATCGGACGAACGGAGTCGTTCTCGGTGAGGTTGGCCGCCAGCTCGGCGGTGGCCCGGTCGGTCATCTCGATCGGCGGGTCGTTCTCGAAGAACGGCGTGTCCCAGTTGCGTTCGACCATCACATTGACGAAGTCGCCGGGTTCGATCAGATACGCGGCCCCCCTCGTCTGGTCGACGCTGACGGTGACGGTGACCTTGCCGGTCTCCTCCAACCGGTCGGTTATGCCTGTGTTCACGATCGTCGACGACACGAATGTACCGGTCACGATCGCCATGTTCGGCTGGAGGTCGTGCACGGCCACCAGACCGGCCAGCTCCGTTCTCGGATCGACAACCGCCGTCGCCGGCCGGAGCCGCTGGGCCACCAGCTCGGTACCGATGAGTCCCTGTTCGAGAGCCACCTCGACCGGCGTGCCCTTCGGCACAAGGGCCGTGGCCACCCAGACCTCGACGGGCGCTCCCGCCTCGCCTGCGCCGGACTCGGCGCTGCGAACGTAGCTCAGCAGGCCAACGGCTGCCAGGGCACCAAGGGCTACCGCAACTATCAGAATCACCGTCCGTCGTGCGCTCACGACAATCTCCTCGGTCAATGGCAGGTACATGACTTGCCGCGCTTACTTGAGGTTCTTGTCGGCGCAATCCGGCTGCTTGCTTAGCAATTGCGGGAAATCATCGCCGTGATGGTCGGCGGAGGGACCTCCGCGGTGGTTTCGGCCCTCGGCGACGGTCGCCTCGGCCCTGGGAAAACGCGAACGTGGGCCGCCTTGGTGACGACCCACGTTCCTCGTTCAGTTGGCCGGTCCCAGCCGGCGCGTGTTTCAGCCGCCCAGGTGTCAGGCGTCCTCTACGGGCGCCGCTTCGGTCTCCGGCGTCTGCACGGCCGGGGCGGCCGGCGGCTCGCTCCCGCTCGGTGCTTCCGCGTCGGGGTTGCCGCCGTCGAGTTCGGCGTAGTACTCGGCCCAGGCGGCCTCGACATCGGGGTCGACTTCGCTCGGTCCGATGTAGTTGCCCTCGTCGTCGAAGGCGTGCTCACCGAAGTGCTCCTGGTATTCCTGCGCCACAACGCCACCCTCCGCGGCCTGCTTGATCGACAGGCTGATCCGACGGCGCTGGAGGTCGATGTCGATGATCTTCACCCACAACTCCTCACCCGGGGTGACAACCTGCTCGGGCAGATCGATGTGGTGGGCAGACATCTCGGAGATGTGGACCAGACCCTCGATACCGTCGCCCACCTGGACGAAGGCGCCGAACGGTACGAGCTTGGTGACCCGACCGTAGACCAGCTCGCCGACCCGGTGGCTGGAGGCGAACTCCTGCCACGGATCCTGCTGGGTGGCCTTGAGCGAGAGGCTGATGCGCTCGCGGTCGAGATCGACCTCGAGCACCTGGACGGTGACCTCGTCGCCGACCGACACCACCGAGCCGGGGTGATCGACGTGCTTCCAGGAGAGCTCGGAGACGTGGATGAGGCCGTCCATGCCGCCCAGATCGACGAAGGCGCCGAAGTTGACGACGGAGGAAACCACGCCGGAGCGGACCTCGCCGGGGGTGAGGTTGGTGAGGAAGTCCTCGCGCTGTTCCTTCTGGGTTTCCTCCAGATAGGCACGGCGGGACAGCACGACGTTGTTGCGGTTCTTGTCGAGTTCGATGATCTTGGCCTCGAGCGAGCGGCCGATGTAGGGCTGCAGGTCGCGGACCCGACGCAGCTCCACCAGCGAGGCAGGGAGGAAGCCGCGGAGGCCGATATCGAGGATGAGGCCGCCTTTGACGACCTCGATGACGGGGCCGGAGACCATGCCGTCTCGCTCTTTGATGGCCTCGATGGTGCCCCAGGCCCGCTCGTACTGGGCCCGCTTCTTCGACAGGAGCAGGCGGCCCTCCTTGTCCTCTTTCTGGAGGACGAGGGCCTCGACGTCGTCGCCGACCGAGACCAGCTCGCCGGGCTCGACATCATTGCGGATAGAGAGTTCGCGGGCGGGGATGACGCCCTCGCTCTTGTAGCCGATGTCGACCAGGACCTCGTCGCGGTCCACCCGGACCACGATTCCGTTGACCATCTGGCCGTCGTCCACCATCACCATCGACGCGGCGTAGGCGTCGTCCAACGAACCGTCGAGGTCGTTGGCCACGATCTGGCGGGGGACGTAGGTGTCCTCGCCCACGGCCTCGCTCATCGTTTCGGGGGCGCTGACAGTGCTTTCTGCGGTGCTTTCCCCGGTTGAATCGGACACGGTGGGTTCGGACATGGTTGTTTCTGTACTTACTTCGGCGGTCGACACGTAACTAGGGGACACTTTCCGATAATCGTTCCGTTGCCTCGGGAACACGAGCTGTCACCAGCCGAAACCGACCGGACCTTGAAGAGGCCTGGTCGCTCATCGGGGCGACAGCCGGTGCTGGTACCCCAGGCGCACGAACGAGGGCGGGACTTTCCCGACCGTCTCTCAGGCTATCGGCTTCTCGATGCGATCCTCCGCTACCGGCGGTTCTCCCGACGGGTTGATCGGCTGCGGGCTGCGATCAGGAGCAACTCCGGTCGATCAACGTCGGGAGGACGTGCCCCGTAGTCGCCCGGCGTGACGCCGTGGACGCCGACGACTCGGAGCCCAACGATCCGCGCCAGCAGCCGCAACTCCCTCGGGGTGTAACAGGTCGTCCACAACTCGGTGGTTCGAGGTGTCCCGTTCGGATCGAGAACCGTGGTCCATTCGTGGTTGACGCCGGAGTCGGCGTCGAAGGACTCGGCCGGAAGATCGTCCGACGGTGACCCGTTCGATCGGTCGGGATCGGTGTGACGGAGCTGGAAGTAGGCAGAAAACGCCGAGACCACGAGACGCCCCCGGTCGGCGAGCGAGTCGGCCATGGCGGCCAGGAGCGGCTCGTCCAGCTCGATCGGATTGCCGGCCGCCATTGCGGGTGCCGTTGCGCTCGCCGTCGACCTCTCGGTGGCCGGTCCGCCGGTCAGCCCGAAGGCCCCTTGACACAGCGAGATGATCAGATCGAACGATCCGAGCCCGAGTTCGCCGAGCCGGGCGGCGTCGGCCCGGACGAACCGGGTCCGGTCGTCGAGTCCCTCTTCGGCTGCTGCGCCCTCGGCGAGATCGACGAACACCGTCGAGATGTCGACGCCGGTCACCCGGTGACCTCGCCGGGCGAGTTCCAGGCTGTGACGGCCCGGACCGCAGCCTACGTCGAGTACCCGCGAACCGGGAGCGAGGTCGAGCATCCTCGTCAGCGCGTCGATCTCCTGGACCGTGCCCATGGTGAAGGAGTAGCGGAGGTAGGCCGGACCGAGATGTTCGGCCACCGGCTCGAACCAGTGCAACGGCGGCGAAGCGCCCGACGGCGGTTCAGCCATTGTTTCCGGAACCGGGCCAGGTCCCGGACACGATCACGACGTCTCGCCTTCCGACGCTGTGGTTCGACACGCCGACGTCGGCGAACCCTCGATCGGTCAGCATCGAGGCGAACAGCTCGGCCTGGTCCGGCGTCCAGCCGTGGCTTGCAATACCCGTTGCGCCGGGCGCGGTTCGCTTCTCCACGGCGAGGAATCGGGCTCCCGGGGCCAGCACGTCCTCGAGGCGGTCGAGTCCGGTTTCGAGATCCTGCCAGTGGTGCACGGAGGCAATGGACCAGCACACCGACGCAGAGTCGGCTGGAAGATCCATGGTCTCGGCCGAGGCCTGTCGCCATTCGAGGGCGCCGGAGATGGGCCGGAAACGGCTGATCAGCCCGGCGAGGCGGAGCATGGGCGCCGAGGGATCGAGACCGATCACGTCTGCACCTCGACCCGCGGCTTGCCGGGCCGCCGTACCAGGCCCGCAACCGATGTCGAGCACGACATCGTCGGAACCGACTGCGGCCAGATCGGACACCAGTCGGGCGTCACGGCCGCGGCCGACGATCATCGTCAACCCGGCCAGGTACCCGAAGAGGCCGCCGAACTGTCGATAGTGCGCGTGGTGGTTCGGTACGAGGTCAGCCATGACAGTTGGGTCCTCCAGACGACGCCAAGGGTAGCAGGGTCCCTGGAATCGAGATCGGGCGTCGGCTGCGCACCGAAGTCCCCGGACACCTTGGTCACCCGGCCGGCGGGGTGATCATGTATTGCTGCTCGCGATCGGCGGCGGCCTTGATGGCCCGGTTGCCTTCCGCGGTCAACACAATGATTGGAGACCGCTTGTGCGCCGCCGCCCCTCACCGCCGGCCATCGGAAAATCTCGGAGAGCTGCAACGTTTCCGGCGGCTGATGCGCCTTGAGTCATGATGGATCAGGTGAAGACGATCGACGTCACGGAATCCCCGTGTGCCGACGGGACCACGGCAGCCGCCACGCTCGAGGCGCTGTATCGGAGCCAGTACGCGCCGATGGTCCGCCTGGCGTTTGCGCTCGTCAGCAACAACGCCGAGGCCGAGGAACTGGTGCAGGAGGCCTTTCTGGACGTTTTCCGGCTTCTCGATGGCATCAGGAACCCGGAGGCCTACCTACGCCGGGCGGTGGTGAGCCGATCCCGTTCGGTTCTACGGCGGCGCCTTGTGCGATCCTCTGTCCGCCCCGAACGGCCGGTCGATCTCACGCCGTCGGCCGATGAGCTGTGGGACGTTCTCGATCGGTTGTCCGATGACCAACGGTTGGTGGTGGTGTTGCGATACTACGCCGGATACCGGGCCGTGGAGATCTCCGAGATGACCGACCAGCCCGCCTCGACCGTACGGTCCCACCTGAGGCGTGCGCTCGTTCGTCTTCGGAAGGAGCTGAGTCGATGAACCTCCTCAACCGCCTTCGTGTCGACCTCCGCGAGATTGCGGCCGGCGCTGACGTCTCCGAATCGGCATGGGACGACATCTGTGCCCGAATCGATGCCGAGCTTTCGGATCCTCGACTCGACAGCACAATCCGCGATATCCCGTTGACGAAACGGCGGCGACGGTCGTGGCGGACCATGATCGCCGTGGCTGCCGCAGCCGCCACCGCAATGATCGTCGCGACGGTCGGGTTGGATTCCTGGTCCGGCAACGACAGTGGGCGGCTCGAGACCGCCGGCACCCAGGCGCTGGAGACGTCGGGCGACCCGGTGACTCGTGTCGTGTCCGCCTACGTCGATGCCATCAACCGCGGCGATGTCGAGGGTGCGATGGCACAGTTCGACCCGGACGCCACGATGACCGGCCGGCACCGCTCGATTCGCAATTCGTCCGGCCAGGCGTCACTTCGCCAATGGGCATCACGCGTTGCATGGCTGGTCGGTCAGCAGGCCACGATCAGCGAAGTACGCTGTACCCCTTCGAAGCCCACGGCGGACAACACCACCGCCACGTGCACCTGGCGGCTGAACGACGCCGTCTCGCGTGCTGTCGAGCAACCGGGATCGGACGGTTCGATCGAGGTCACGGTTGCCGACGGCGAGATCGTGTCATATGACGAAACCTTCGATTGGACGGAAAGCCAGGCCATGTTCACCATGTGGCTGCACCTGAACCACCCGGACCAGGCCATGATCGACCCGCTCGACTGGTGGTTCGACCTGTCGACCGAACCAGCGGAAGGCTTCGGAGCCGACTACGCCGAGTTCGTGCAGGAATGGTTGGATGCCTGCGCAGAGACCTCACTGCCGAATGCATCCGAGGGCGCAGCGCCCGACCGGACATCGGATACGGAGGGAAACTGCTTCGAACCGGAGTAGTTGTTCCGACGTCCGGTCGGTGCGCTGACCGGGGTCTGGTGCACCGGTCCCGTTGGCCGGTGCGCCAGACCCGACCTGTCCGACCCCGTTTCGGCTCGGCTCGCATGATCCACCTCCGGCCGGTTTGCCTGGACCGCACGAGGTGGATCAGCGTGGCGAGGAAGGTTTCCCGGAAATGGGTCAGACGCTTCGGTGGCGAGGAGGAGTCCAGTTTGGAGCCTTACATCGACATCGCAACCTTGCGGAAGGTTCCGAGATCTAGGACAACGTGCATGTCACTTCGCAGCCGCCCAGGTCGGACCGAAGGAGAGGTTGACCTCGAGCGGGACCCGGAGATCGAATGCGCCACGCATGTCGTCGAGCACGACCTTGGTCATGATCTCCCGCTCCTCGGGCGGCACCTCCAGGATCACCTCGTCGTGAACCTGGAGGATCAGACGGCTGGCGTAGCCACCGCCGATCAACGATCGGTGAAGGCGGACCAGGGCGACCTTGAAGATGTCGGCGGCCAGGCCCTGGATCCCGGCGTTCATCGCCTGCCGCTCCCCCGCCTGGCGTAGATTGCGGTTGTCGCTCAGCAGCTCGGGAATGGCCCGGCGGCGGCCGAACAGCGTCTCGGTGTAACCGCGGTTGCGGGCCTCGGTCACCGTCCGCTCCATGTAGTCCTTCACCGACGGGAAACCCTCGAAGTAGGCGTCGAGGATCTCCCGGGCCTCCGAGGTCGGGATACCGAGACGCTGACCCAGACCGTAGGCCTCCATCCCGTAGGCCAGGCCGTAGGAGACCATCTTCGCCTTCGAACGCTGCTCGGTGGTGACCTCGGACGGGTCGACGCCGAACACCCGGGCAGCGGTGATGTTGTGGATGTCGTCACCCTTGGTGAAGGCCTCGACGAGGCCCGGGTCGTTGGCCAGGTGCGCGATGCAGCGAAGTTCGATCTGGTTGTAGTCGGCGATCAGGAGTTCACAGCCGTCGGCGGCCACGAAGGCCTGGCGGAACGTGCGGCCGAGGTCGGTGCGGACCGGGATGTTGTGCAGGTTCGGGTTCTCGCTCGACAGGCGGCCGGTGCGGGCCACCGTCTGATTGAAGGTGGCGTGGATGCGGCCGTCGGGGCCGACGGCGTCCAGCAGCGTCTGCCCGTAGGTCGAACGGAGTTTCTCGACCTCACGGTACCGCAGGAGGTGGTCGACGATCGGATGCTCACCGGACAGCTTCTCCAGGGTCGCCTGATCGGTGGAGTAGCCGGTCTTGGTCTTCTTCTGCGGTGTCAACTCCAACTTCTCGAACAGGATCTCGCGCAGCTTCTTCGTTGAGTTCACGTTGAACTCCTCGCCGGCGTCATCCTGGATGGCCTGAGCGAGCGCAGCGGCCTCGGCCGTCATCGACTCGTTGAGTTTCTCCAACTCGGCGCGGTCAACGGCGACGCCGGCCCGCTCCATATGGGCCAATACGGCAACCAGCGGCACCTCGACCTCCGAGTTGAGTTCGGTCAGTCCGTTCTCGGAGATCTCCGCCACCAGCCTGGGCCCGAGTACCGCCACCGCCGCCGCCTCGAGCGCCGTCTCCTCGGCCGGCGTAAGCGAGTTGTCGCCGAAGTCGAGCTGCCCCTCGGGCACCACCGTGCCCTCCGGGAGCACGTAGTCGGTGTAGGTCGGCAACAGCTCACTGTAGGGATAGGCGTTGCCGGCCGGATCCAGCAGATAGGCCGCCAGCGACGTGTCGAGGCTCAGGCCGCCGAACCCGCAGTCATGCTGGAGCAGGGCGCGGATCAACGGCTTGGCGTCGTGGGCCTGCACCCCCGGGCCCTCGGACCCCAGCAGGTGACGCAACACGGGAAGCACCTCGGGATCGGCCAGCGTTTCGCCGTCGAGCCACACGACCGGTACCGAGGCGCCCGGTTCGGGGGCGACGGCAACGGCCAGGCCGGCGACATCCCAACGGTGGGCCTCCTCGGAGAGCAGCCCGGCCACCGACACCGCATCGGAACCGGCGGCCAGCTTCTCGAGCACGGCCGCCGCCTCGGCTCCCCGGGGCGAGGAGATGGACGTGACCAGTTCCGTCTTCGACGCCAGCTTCGCGGCACCCACCGACGAGGCGAACGCCTCCTCCATGCGGGCCATGAGCGTCCGGAATTCCAGGAAATCGAACAGCTTGCGAACCTCGTCGCTGTCGTACGGTTCGATACCGAGCAGCTCGTCGGGCTCGACGCCGAGGTCGACGTCGCGCATCAGTTCCATCACCACCGCATTGATGCAGACCAGATCCTCCGAGGCGGCAAGGTTCTCCTTCAGCTTCGGGGTCTGCTCGTCCAGGTGGGCGAAGATGCCGTCGAGATCGCCGTACTTGTCGAGCAGCTTGGCCGCCGTCTTCTCGCCGACGCCGGGAACACCGGGGAGATTGTCGCTGTTGTCGCCCCGCAACGCGGCGTACATGACGTATTTCGAGGCCGGGACGCCGGTCCGCTCCAGGATGCCGGCCTCGTCGTAGATCGCGTAGTCGCTCACACCCCGCTTGTTGTAGACGACCTTGACGTGGGGATCGGCGACGAGCTGAAAGCAGTCGCGGTCGCCGGTGACCAGCAGGACGTCAATGCCCGAGGCCGCCGCCCGGGTGGCCAGCGTGGCCAGGATGTCATCGGCCTCGACACCGGCCAGTTCGAGCTGGCGGAGCCGCAACGCCTCGAGGACCTCGCGGACGAGCCCCATCTGCTGTTTGAGGATGTCGGGCGCAGCAGAACGATTGGCCTTGTAGGTTTCCACCTGCTCGTGACGGAAGGTCGGCTCGGGCCTGTCGAAGGCCACGGCAACCCCGTCGGGCTGATGGTCCCGGACCAGGTTGATGAGCATCGAGGTGAACCCGAACACGGCGTTGGTCACCTGACCCGATGCGGTGGCCAGATCCTGCGGCAGGGCGTGGAAGGCACGGTAGGTCAGTGAGTTCCCGTCGATCAGCATCAAAGTCGGCATCGAAATCGAGCCTATGCCAACAACGGGCCGCTCACCAGGGTCTCACCCCGGCCACTTTCCCACCGGCGGCAATTCGGCCGAGGTCAGGGGGTCAGATCGCCGTCGAGCACCCGCTGAGCGACGGCCTTCATCGACGAGCGGGTGCTCATCGCCGTCTGCTGCAGAAACCGGAACGCCGCACTCTCGCCGAGCTCATGATGGTCCATCAGCACGCCCTTGGCCCTATCGACCAACTTGCGGGTCTCCAACTGATCACTCAGCGATTCGGACTGCTCCGACAGCGCCACCAGTTCGCGGAACCGGGCCGACGCCAGCTCGATGGTGGGCACGAGCTCCGACTGCTGATACGGCTTGATCAGATAGGCCAGGGCGCCGGCCTCGGTTGCCTCCTGAATGAGCTCCCGCTGGGAGAACGCCGTGAGCACCACCACGGCGCACAGCCGCTGCGACACCAGTTGCCGCGCCGCTTCGAGACCGCCGACGTTCGGCATTTTGATGTCGACGATGGCCACGTCGGGCCGCAGCTCGCGGGCCAAGGCGACGGCCTGCTCACCGTCGCCCGCCTCGCCGACCACCTCGTAGCCCTCGTCCGCGAGTGCTTCGGCCAGATCGAGCCGAATGAGCGGCTCGTCCTCGGCGATGATGATTCGTTTCGTGGACACCGTTGACTAGTCAGCCTTCGTGAGTTGATCGAGAAGTTCGTCCTGCAGTACTTCGAGTTTTTCGAGACGACGAACCATGGCTTCCCGGTTCCGGCGAAGCGCTCCGACCGCTTTCGCCGCATCCCGATGCTCGGCTGCTGCGAGTGGGGTTTCCGAGACGAGGGCCCGAAGCCGGGAATCCTCGGCCTCGTCGCTCACCTGGAGCAGCTGTTCGTCGAGTACCCTCAGATCTTCGCGCAGCTTGCGCATCTCAGCAGAAACCGACGTCAACTTCTTTTCGATCGACGGACGAAACAACGGAACCTCCCGGGGGCACCAACCCCCCGTGTTCCCACTCGGTTGTCCGATCCAGGCGGGCTTGTTCGAGCCGCGGCCCGGCGAGGGCCGATGAGGCGGAGGTGTCGTGTGTGTGCCCGGGGTGGGAGTCGAACCCACACGCCCTTTCGGACAGCGGATTTTGAATCCGCCGCGTCTGCCATTCCGCCACCCGGGCCTGTTCGGTGCGGCGTGTAACGTGCTCGCTGCTCGGCTGATTCTACATGCCCGCCGGTGCCGTGGTGTGGACTTGTTTCACCTGGGTAACGTTCTCGCCTCGACCTTGGTCAGATGATGTAATGAGTGCGGTGATGATTGCTTTCACGTTCCCCGGCCAGGGGTCGCAGGCTCCGGGCATGGGTGAGGCCTGGACCGACCACCCCAGCTGGGAACTGGTCGAAGAGGCCTCGGAGGCCTCCGGTCGTGACATCGCCCACCTGCTCCTCGAGGCCGACGCCGACGAGCTGCGGGAGACCCGCAACTCCCAGCTCGCCACCTACGTCGTGAGCATGATCGTCCTCGATGCGGTGGAGCGCACGGGCTTGGAGCCCGCGTTCCATGCCGGTCACAGTCTCGGCGAGTATTCCGCATTGACCGCCTCCGGTGCCCTGGGCTTCTCGGCCGGCGTGCAACTTGTCACCGAGCGGGGCGAGGCCATGCAGGCCGCGGCGGACGACACCAACGGCACGATGGCCGCAGTTCTCGGTCTGGACGACGAGAAGGTGGACCTGGCCTGCCGACGGGCCGACGGCGAGGTCTGGGTGGCCAACTACAACTCGGCCGGACAGGTAGTGATCGCCGGCGACCCCGACGGCATCACCAAGGCCGGCGAACTGGCCAAGGATTTGGGGGCCAAGCGGGTCATGCCGATCAACGTCGGTGGCGCATTCCACACTCCGTTCATGTCGCCTGCCCGCGACCGGCTGCGGAAGGCGCTCGCCGAAATCGAGTTTCGGGCGCCGAACCGGCCGGTGTTCGCCAACGTCGACGCCCTCCCCCACAACAACGCCTCCGAGTGGCCCGGCCTCCTGGGCGCCCAGCTGACGAGCCCGGTGCTCTGGCGCCACACCCTTCACGCCCTCGACGAGGCGGGGGCCACCGTCTTCCTCGAACTCGGACCCGGTACGACGCTGACCGGTCTGATCAAACGGACGATCAAGGGCACCACCGCCCTATCGGTCAACACCCCCGCCGACGTCGACGCGCTCCTGGAAAGCCTGTCGGGTGCGTCGAAATCGGGAGGCGTGGCCGAGGGCGAACGCCTCTACGCCATCGAACGTCTCATCGTGAGCCCGGCCACGGGCGTCTTCCAGCCGATGGACAGCCTCGCCCACGGCCAAGAGATCCTGGTTGGGCAACCGGTCGGCCGAGTCGGCGAGACCGAGGTTCGCTCCGCATTCGAGGGCTCGCTGCAGGGTCTGCTGGCCCTGGCCGGTGAACGTGTCACCACATCCCAGCCGCTGGCGTGGCTGCGCAGCGCCTCTCTCGGCTCCCCCTAGCCCCCGCCCCGCTTCGTCCGAAACCCGCCCGCTCCCACAAGGAACGTCGATATGCCCGACAGTCAAACGGGAAACAATCAAATGGGAAACAGTCAACCGGGAAGTAGTGCCGGTACCCAGCCGAGCCCCGACGGCGTGACCGCAGCCGGGATCGGCCCGTGGGGGTTCACCATCACCGGAATCGGTGCCGCGCTGCCCGACAAGGTGTTGACCAACCAGGACCTGACGGCGTGGATGGACACCACCGACGAATGGATCCGCGAGCGGACCGGCATCAGCGAACGCCGGATCGGCGGATCGACGTCGGGTCTGGCCACCGAGGCGGCCCGCATTGCGCTGGCCGAGGCCTCGGTCGATGCCGCCGACATCGACCAGGTCATCCTGGCCACGACGTCACCCGACTACATCTGCCCCGGTACCGCACCCGCCGTAGCCAACGAGCTGGGTTTGCAGTGCGGCGCCTTCGACGTCCAGGCGGCCTGCTCCGGTTGGGTCTACGGCCTGATCGTGGCCAACGGGCTGATGCTGCAGGGCATGGATCGAATCCTGGTCATCGGTGCCGAATCGCTCGATCGCATCACCGACTATCACGACCGTGGAACCGGCATCCTGTTCGGCAACGGAGCCGGGGCCGCCGTCGTCGAACGCACCGGTACCGGCGGTGGCGAGCTGTTGAGCTGGGATCTCGGCTCGGCCGGAAACTTCGTCCACATCCTCTACGCCGAGCACGGCGACGTGCTCAAGATGGACGGCAAGGAGGTGTTCCGCCAGGCGGTCACCGTCATCCAGCATTCGGCCAATACGTCACTCGAACGAGCCGGCCTCACCGTCGACGACATCGACCTCGTCATCCCGCATCAGGCCAATGTCCGAATCGTCGAGTCGGCGTGGCGGAAACTCGGTTTCTCGATGGACAAGACGGCGATGGTGCTCGAGCGAACGGGCAACACCTCCGCCGCGTCGATCCCTCTGGCCCTGAAGGATGCCGAGCTCAACGGCCGGGTCAACCCCGGCGACACGGTGATGTTCATCGGCTTCGGAGCCGGCATGACCTGGGCCAGTGCCATCGTCCGTTGGGCCGAACGGTGAATCGGGCGAGAACCGGGATGAGGCGATGACCGGCACCGACACGAACACCAAGGGAAGCCCCGCCGGCGACGCCCCGGCCATCAGTCGGGTGGCCTTTGTCACCGGGGGAAGCCGCGGCATCGGCCTGGCCATAGCCCGATCGTTGGTCGACGACGGTCATCAGGTCGTCATCGGCTCCCGGTCGAAACCGGACGAGCTCGACCCCGCCCTGACCTGGGTCCAGTGTGACATCACCGACGGCGATTCGATCAACGGCGCATTCGACGAGATCGAGTCGCGGTTCGGTCCCGCGTCGATCGTTGTGGCCAACGCCGGAATCACCCGCGACATGCTGGTCCTGCGTATGTCGGAAGATGACTTCTCCGCCGTCGTCGACGCCAACCTGACAGGCGCCTTTCGGGTTGCGAAGCGGGCGATTCGCCCGATGATGAAGAACCGGTGGGGGCGGATTGTGCTCATCTCGTCG
>JAOTVU010000277.1 GCA_029863385.1 Acidimicrobiia bacterium | reverse complement strand
GTCATCGGCGTCCGGCCGACGAGGCACCATGGACCGACGACACGATCGTGCGGATCTACTCGATGACCAAACCGATCACCTCGCTGGCACTGCTCACGCTCTACGAGGAAGGGCGGTTTCGCCTCAACGAACCGGTCAGCAACTTCATTCCGTCGTGGTCCGGCCTGCGGGTGTTCGCCGGGGGAACGGCAGCCAACCACACCACACGGTTTCCCGAGCGGGAGGTCACGATCCACGATCTGCTGACCCACACTTCAGGACTGACCTACAGCTGGACCGCCGATCATCCGGTCGAGAAGCTCTATCGGAAACACGGCATCGACGGCGACCTACCACTCGAAACCTACGTCGAGGCCCTCGCTCAGGTGCCGCTTCTGTTCTCCCCCGGCACCCGCTGGTCCTACAGCGTCGCCACCGACGTCATCGGTCGCCTGATCGAGATCATCAGCGGCCGGACCTTCGATCGGTTCCTGCAGGAGCGCTTCTTCGAGCCGCTCGGGATGGTCGACACCGGTTTCCAGGTACCCGACGAAACGGCCGACCGCTTCGCCGCCTGCTACGCCCTGCCGTCGGCCTCCCCCATCCCGCTGCGCACCGGGAGCGACGGCGACCACATGGCAGTGGTCGACGACGCCGGGCCGACCAGCCGGTTCCGAGCCGGCCGCAGCTTCCTCTCCGGCGGTGGCGGTCTGGTGTCGACACTCGACGACTACCTTCGCTTCTGCCTCATGTTGAACAACGGAGGTGAGCTCGACGGAGTGCGGATACTCAGCCGCAAGACGATCGAGTACGCCACCCGCAACCACCTGCCCGACGGCCGCGACCTGGTGGCCATGGGAGCGAGGGCCGACACCGTCGATCGTGACGAGGGCCTGGGCTTCGGCCTGGGCTTCTCGGTTGTCATCGACCCGTCGGCCAACCAGGTGATCTCATCGGTCGGCGAGTATGCCTGGGGTGGTGCGGCCTCCACCGTCTTCTGGATCGATCCGGCCGAGGACCTCATCGTCATCGCCTACACCCAGCTGCTCCCGTCGGAGGCCTATCCGATACGGGCTCAGCTCAAGTCCCTGATCTACGGCGCAGTCGTCGACTGATCACCGGACGGGCCGACCGGAGATCCTCTTTCCTACACTGGTTGACGATGAACTTCGTCGGGCACATCCACATCGCCGGCCACTGTCTCGAGCGAAACGAACACGGAGCGGGCCACCCGTCGGTGCCCCATCCCGACCGCTATCTGTTCGGTGCCGCCCTGCCCGACTTCGCCACGATCGGACGGTTCCAACTCACCGGGCCACCCGCCGATCCCGCCCTGGCCGCCGGAGTCGACATGCATCACGCCACCGACAACGCCTTTCACGGCAGCGACTGGTTCGTCACCCACAGCCAGGCGGTGCGAACGAACCTCGAGAGCCGCGGCATCAACCGAGGGGCGGCCCGAGCCGTCGGCCACGTCGGGGTCGAGCTTTTACTCGACGGCCATCTCCTCGCCCGTCACGACGATCTGCGGCCTCGAGCCCAACACGTCCTCGGCCTGGCCGACGACGATCAGCTCGATTTGGCGGAACTGGTGGCCGGCGACCGGCAAACCGACTGGGTCGATCACCTGTCCCGGATCAGTTCGTGGCCGTTGCCGGGAGACTATCACCGGCCGCTCGCCGTGGCCGAACGGCTCCACCGGATCCTCCGCCCGCGTCGCCGGCTGGCCTTCGGGCCTGATGACATCGCGGTGGTGGCCAACACCCTGACCGACCATCTCGACGATCTCGTCGCCGGCATCGGTGACATGGTCGCATCCCTCGCCGACGAGCTGGTCGACGCCCACGCCTGAAAACGCCGGCGCGCTACAGGTCGAACACGTCGGGTCTTGGCTCGGTCGGCGTGTCCTGGCTGAACGTGTTGATCCAGCCGTCGGCCCGCCAGGACCAGATCGACGAGATGTACATGGCCTCGACCGGGCCGGGTTCGGTTTCCCCCGGGGACCGGGGTGGTCGCCAATCGGCCCGGTAGCAGAGCAGAACGTGTTCGTCGGCGGTCAGTTGGATCAGGCGTGCCTCGCTGAGCCGGAAATCGCGGACGGTCGGCCCGTCGGCCAGCTGGTCGACATGGCCTGCCCGGTCCGAGATCCCGGTCGGGTACACGCCGAGGAAATCCTCGGATAGCATTGCCTGATCGAGATCCCGATCGCCGGTGCACAGGGCGCGCCAGACCCGTCGTTCCAGCTCCAATGCCAGCTCGAGATCCACGGCACTCGACCTGATCACTCGCCGGCGCCGGCCGAGGCTCGGGCCGCCATCGCCTCGTCGAGCAGCTCGCGGGCGTGGCTGCGAGCGGTGTCGGACTTCGGTTGACCCGACAGCATCCGGGCCAGCTCGGTCAGACGCTCCGCGTCGTCGAGCAGGCGGATGTCGGAGACGGTGGTGTCGTCGCCCTGCTGTTTCCTCACCGCCAGGTGGGCATCGGCGAATGCCGCGACCTGCGGTAGGTGCGTGACCACGAGAACCTGATGGCGATCGCCGAGGTCGCTGAGGGCGCAGCCGACGGCGAAGCCCGCCTCACCGCCGATGCCGGCGTCGACCTCGTCGAACACCAGAATCGGTGGAGCTTCCGACAGCACGCTGCGCAGGGCCAACATCGTGCGGGCCAGCTCGCCACCGCTCGCCACCTTGGACAGCGGTTGCAGCGCCGAGCCGGGGTTGGCCGACAGTTGGAACGAAACCGCCGAGCCGTCGGGGCCGTCGACGTCGATACCGACCCGAGCCTTGTCCATCGCCAGCTCGGGCAGGCGCGCCTCGATGGCGGCCGCCAGCTTCGGCGCCGCGGCCAGGCGGGCGGCCCGCACCAGATCCTGCTGCCGGGCCAGATCCTCGAGGGCCTGGCTGCGTCGTTGATCCAAATCTGCTGCGATGGCGTCGTGGTCCTCGAGTTCCTTCAGCCGGGCCTGCAGCCGATCCCGCTCCTCCATCACCTCGGCCAGGTCGTCGCCGTACTTGCGCCGGAGGTCACGCAGGAGACGGCGGCGGGCCTGTATCCGTTCCAACGCTTCGGGATCGGGTTCGATCTCCTCGCCGAGCGAACGCACGGTGTCGCCGATGTCGTCGAGCTCGGCGATGAGATTGCGGAGCCGTTGAGCCACCTCGGTGAACGGCGACCCCGTCTGCATCCGGCCGAGCGTCGCCGCCAGGACGTCGCGGGCGCCGTCGTCGTCGACCAGGGATTCGAGGATGGCCCGCGCCGCCTCCTGGTGGGCCACGGCGTTGGCCAGGAGTTCCTCCGCCGCCTCCAGTTCGGCATCCTCGTTCGGGTCGGTCAGATCGGCCTGGGTCAGCTCGTCGACCTGGAACCGGGTGATGTCGAGTTCGCGGGCCCGGGCCCGCTCGTCGCCTCCGAGATCGGCGAGCGCCTTGTCGATCTCGGCCAATGTCTTTGTTGCGTGGTCGAGCGGCCCGAGATCGACCTGGCCGTAGGTGTCGAGGGCGACGCGCTGGGCCTCGGTTCCGAGAAGGGACTGGTGGGCGTGTTGACCGTGCAGGTCGACCAGTCGGGATCCGATCTCCGCCAGGTGCGTCGCGGTCACGGGTCG
>JAOTVU010000276.1 GCA_029863385.1 Acidimicrobiia bacterium | reverse complement strand
CGACGACGATCAAGGTCGCCAAACCGACCAGTTCGAGGACCGGTGCAAGTGCTTCCACAACGAGGAAGTATGGCAAGGCCAGCATCCCTGCCGATCCGTATTCCCGCCGTAGGATCATCCTGCGATGCCGGACCAGAACGTCGAGCAGGCCCCGGAACCACCGATTGCGCTGTCGAGCCAGCGTCCGGAGTGATTCCGGGGCCTCGGTGAAGGCGACGGGATCAGGGGAGAACTCCACTCTCGCAACGAATCCACGCTCGTAGGCGGTTCGACGGAGGCGGACGATCAGCTCCATGTCCTCGCCGACCGAATCGTGCTCGTAGCCGTTGATTTCGACCAGCGCCGCCCGGTCGAACAGGCCGAAGGCTCCGCTGATGATGAGATTCCCAACGAGCGGGCCCCAACCGATCCGACCAACGAGGAACGATCGGGTGTACTCCACGACCTGCGCCCCCACCAGCAGGCGGCGAGGCGCCCGCACGTCGACGATCTGCCCGTCGACCCGATTCGCCCCGTTGACAAGCCGGATCGTGCCCCCGACGGCCACCGTGTTCGAATCGGTCAGAAACGGTGAGGCGAGCTGTTGCAGGGCATCGACGGCGACAAGGGTGTCCGCATCGATGGCACAGACCAGTTCCCCCGAGGCGACGTTGACGGCGGCGTTCAGCGAGTCGGCCTTTCCCCCGTTGTGCTTGTCCACCACCACAAGCCTGGCGTCCCGAGGTGACCGGTAGATCTCCTTGACCGGAGCGGTGTCGAGCACCCGCCGAAAGGCGGGGCCTATCGGGGTAAGGTCGAAGGCACCGATCAGTCGATCCAGCGTGGCGTCGCTCGAGCCGTCGTTGACCACGACCACCTCGAGGTTCGGGTAGGTGAGGGCCAGCAGAGTCGACACCGAGTCGACCACGGTCACCGCCTCGTTGTAGGCCGGCACGAGCACCGACACCCTCGGCGAAAGCGGCGTGGCCAGCATCCGGCGCCAAAGTGGTGGCAGGCCACCCCGATCGGCGGTGGCCTCGTACTGAGCGATGGCGCTGCCGAGCAGTGCCCGCAGGTCCTCGCATGTTGCGGCGACCCTGATCCCAGTCGTTGGATCCCAGGGCCCCTCGCCGGCGAAGATCTCGATCAAATCCCGGGCCAGGCGGGCCAGGTCCGGGTGCCCGATCCGACCGAAGATGGTCGCCATGGCTTCGCCGGCGGGGACGATCTCGGCCGTCTCGTCCGTCGTCAGGTTGCGGTCGAGGAGGAGGTGGGCCCGTCGGTCCACGACTCGGAGGAGCGACTCGGTTCTCGACAGCACCCGTTGGGCGACGCCCTGAGACAACGGTGGGGCCGGCCCACCGAAGGCGGGCGCCGATCCGTCCGGCGACGAAATGTGCGGATGACGTCGCCCGCGGTCTCTTGGCCCATGCGGTCGGGATCGGCTGGAACCGGGCGATTCTTAGCCTTTGCTCGGTGAGCAGGGGGGTTGCGCCGGTGGGGTGATGACTCCGGGAGACACCTCGGTGGCCGTTCCCGCTGAGCGACGAAGTCGACAATGGTACGGTTGGCACAGGCGGACTGGGTCTCGCTTGAGGCTTCGAACCTTTTCGCCGTTGACCAGAAAGGGAGAGCCATGGGTTTCTGCCGCACCGGATGACAGCCAACGGCTTCGCGGTGTGGCCGGGCGAAGGTTCGAGGTCCACATCGAAGGCTGGAGCTATCAACCGGGGCAGGGGACCCAACAGTTCGAGTTCGAGGGCGACACCTGCCTCGTGTTCGAGGACGACGGGACGTTTTTGGATGTTTCGTTCCCCCCGGGTCAGGAACCGTTGCCCGGCACGTGGTCCCAGCAGTCGGTGGGCGCTGCGACGCCGGTTATCGCGAAGGTCGTCTGGGACATCGGCGGGGGCATCGTTCTGACTGCCGAATCGGTTGGCGGTGAGGTACGTCCGGGACGCGGCGGCGTGCTGCTGATCGAGACAGACGTCGTGCACACACTCACGGTCGGCGGTAGTACGTTGCCGGACCTCGACCCGTGGGGCGAGTTCGAGGTGACCGGCTTCGAGAACCCTGACCGCTCAGTCTGAACAAGCCGGTGCAGAACCGGTCTCTCCCGTTGAAACTCCTCACCGACCGCTGAAGCGATCGAGCTGTCGGTCCGCGTGGGTTGGCACTCAATCGAAGATGGCCACCCACCAGCATCCACAGAACGGCGAGCCGGTCGGCACTTTGAATTCCCCGGGAAGGGTCGCCGAATCGAGACCACCATGTGACGTCACCGCAAGATGGATCTCGGCACCAGCCGGGTTCACCAGCGGATGAGGCACCACATTCGGCGGCGCGCCCGCCGGTTCACCAATGCCGATCCGGCCACTCAGATTGAGCACTGACCCGGCGTTGACGTGGCCGGCCACGTTGTAGACGCCGAACTGGACGTCGGGGTCCATGGTGTCGTCGAAATCGCATGGCTGGCTGCAGTGTTCCGGGAAGTTGAACACGAACATCCAGAGCGTGAACACCTCCGGATGACCGGGCTCCGTGCCGTCGGGATAGACGTAGGTCCCCGACGTTGGGGCCGGCATGGCCACGGCGGCACCGACGCCGTCCGTCTGACGTACGAGCCGGGCCCCGTCGGATGCCAGGACGGTGACGCCTCCCTGGTCCATGACGTCCGCCGTCTCGGGCGGATCGGCCGACGAGCTGGACTGGCCGGCCAGCAGCATGACTGCGCAAATGAGTGCGAAAACGGAACGTCGCATGATTTCCTTTCGGTTCATCGACGCCACCGGTGTGACGCCGTTGCAACACGATGCGGGTTGGTGTTGAACGGTGGCCTAACGAAACGGGACGAGCGCCCGTCGACACGATCGTGCAGGCCCAGCGAGGCCGCCGAAACCGGTCGACGGCGCGTTTAGTGCCCAGTAAGGTGGATCGTGTCTCCTGGCGAGGACGCCACACCTTGCGCAGTGAGGAGGCGCAATGGAATACCGGATCCTCGGCCCGCTCGAAGTCACCAACAACGGAGCCGTTATCGACATCGGCTCTCCTCAACAGCGCGCCCTCCTGGCCATCCTGATCCTGAACGTCAACCGTGTCGTGTCGACCGAGCGGATACTCGACGATCTGTGGTCCGGTGACTCGACCGGCAAAGAGCGCACCCTCTGGGTGTACATCTCGCGCCTGCGGGCGGCTTTGGAGCCCGACCGTGAAGCCCATGGCGAGAACACGGTCCTGGTGACCCGAGATCACGGCTATTCGCTCATGGTTGCCCCCTCGGCCATCGACGCCCACCGATTCGAGGAGCTCGCCGACCGAGGTCGCGGTTTGCTGCGTCACGATCCGGCATCGGCCGCCGACATGCTGAACGACGCGCTCTCGTTGTGGCGGGGCTCGGCCCTGGAGGACTTCGCCTACCTCGACTTCGCCGGCGTCGATGCCGCTCGCCTCGAGGATCTACGACTAGCGGCCACCGAGGACCGCGTCGAAGCCGACATCCGAAGCGGGCGTCACCGGGAGGTGATCGGCGAACTCGAGCAACTGATCGCGCTCCACCCGCACCGTGAGCGGTTCGTCGGCCAGCTGATGACAGCCCTCTACCGGTCGGGG
>JAOTVU010000115.1 GCA_029863385.1 Acidimicrobiia bacterium | reverse complement strand
CCGGTCTGGAAACCAAAACCCATCCCAACCCCGCGACCAACACCCCCACCGGTCTGGAAACCAAAACCCATCCCAACCCCCCCACCCACACCCCCACCGGTCTGGAAGCCGACGAAGACCATAGTTCCACGGCCGAAAACCCGACCAGTTTGGAAGCCAAAGAAGGCCGGCGTGAAGTCTGGACGATACTGGGACTATGTCCGCGCCGATTTGAGAGCTGACCTCAGATCCCGTGGCGTTTCGGGATCGGAATGGTATTGGAACAATTTTCAGAATGCTCAGAAAGTGATAGGACTTCTCGTTACTCTTGAATGGAACGGGGTGTGGGACTTCGTTGGGCCGATATCGGATGTATGGTTTGGACCGGTGGTGTTTGGAATGAAGTTCAAGCCAAAGAACAAGAAGGCGTTTCTACGCAGTCTCAGGAACAACAGACGACTAATCGAGAGTAGCGGATCAGGGGGTAGCAAATATCATTTCCGCGACATGTCCAGCGTGAACAGTCTGCATCTCCACGGGAATGGGATGTGGGAGGCCCACATCGACACCTTCCACCCATACGCGAACCCTATCCTGCACGGATTGATCGACTATCTTCCCGGCAAGCTCCAGAACCTTTTCCGGTAGCATCCGGTGCTCTTTGGCTCGGCCTTTGGGGCTCGGAAACTTGCGCGTGGGTGCTGACCAGCCCTGATAGCGCCATCCTGGACGCTCGTGATCCACATCTCCTTCCGCCTACTGGCCGCCCTGGCTCGAGTTGCGGTCCGATCTGGCCGCTCCAAGGACCTCGAGATCATCGTCCTCCGCAACCGATTCAGGTACTCCGCCGCCAAGTCGACCGGCCCGCGGTGAACGATGATGATCGGACTCTGCTCGCCGCGATTGCCGCAGCACTCCCCCGCCGGCTCCGCCAGGGCTGGATCGTCACCCCCGGTCTTCATCCGCGTCGAGACCCGCCGGGTGTTCTTCGTAGGTGTCAGGCGAACCCTACCGGCGCCTGGACGTCCCAAGCCGCCCGAAACCTGTTCCTCCAACACGCCGACCAGCTCGACGGTGCTCGTGCCCTGGTTCGTGACCGCGGCAGCCAGTTCATCGACGCGTTCGACGAGGTCTTCAGAGCCCACCGATCCCTCCACCAACAACCGCCCCAGGCCAGAGAGGAGCCACCAGCGGCACCGCCGGCGACCATCACCACACTCAGATCGACCCGATGCGACTCATCAACGAATACCAGAACGCAGCCTGACCAGGAACGACAGCGTTTTCGAGCCCCACAGGGTTCACTCCATGGATTCGGTGGCCGGTCCCATGCTCAGTTCCGTCGGTCCGAGGGGTCGTAGGCCAACGTCTCGTCGATTGTGCCCCTGTACCGCCCGGAAAGTCGGTCGCCGCTGGTCAAGCTGCGTTTCGGTACTCGTTGATGAGGCCGTCGCCAGTATGGGCAAGTAACGGTCTCGAGCTACTCCGCAGCACGTCACGCAGCATTCGTATGACAGTCAGCGGATCGCCTTTGACAAACTGGACCCGGCGGTGTCAAATCAGGCTACGCACCTGCCATTCCGGCCGCGGCATGGAGAAGGCTAACACGCAAGGAGGCATGATGGCCATCTCGACCGAGACGATGACCGACGAACAACGGAAGTCGGTTGCCCTGGAGTACCTCAAGGCGTTCGACAACGGCGGGGTCACGTCGACCGGGGACGGCATTCTCGACCTGTTCGCCGACGACGCTCAGGTGTACTTCCCCAAGTGGGGGTTGGCCACCGGCAAGGACCAGATCGGCCAGCTGTTCGGCGATGTCGGAGGGACCCTCACCTCCATCACACACGATTATGCGAACTTCAACTGGGTCATGACCGGCGGCGACGTCTTCGCCTGCGAAGGCACCTCGTACGGCGAGCATCGTGACGGGAGCTGGCGGGCCGGTGTGACCCACGCCGGCCGATGGTGCGATGTCTTCGAGGTGCGTGACTTCAAGATCCAGCGCTGCTTCATCTACCTCGACCCGGACTACGCCGGAGTCGACACCGACCGTTACCCGTGGCTGGGCGCGAACGACCGGGATGCCTCCACCCCGCTCCCCTGACCAGGCTCATGCCACGTCCAACCTGCTCGTCCGACACGCCGACCAGCTCCACAGTGCTCGTGCTCTCCTTCGGGACTGTGGCAGCCAGTTCATCCATGCCTTCGACGAGGTCTTCAGAGCCGAGGGCTTCAAGATCCTCCGCAGTCCCGTCCGTACACCGGTCGCCAACACCTTTGCTGAGCGTTGGGTCGGATCGATCCGACGCCACAGTCCAGTGACAAGCCACCACGGCCTTCGACAATCGCCACACTCGGATCAACCCGATGTCACGGTCTCATCAACGAATATCAGATTGCAGCCGAACCAGCGACGACAGAGTTTGCGAGCATTACAGCCTCATCGGCGAACACCAGAATGCGGTGCGATCACGGACGACAGAGTTTCCGAGTCCCACTAGTCAAGCATCACTCGCAGTGTCTGACCCATCGTCGAAGGTCAATGACTCCGACAGCGCATGGTGCGAGTCGATGTCCTCGCGAAGCAGATCGATCTTCCGCTCGGCGATGGCAACGACATCGGCGCCGGCGATGAATCGTCGAGGCGGCGGGTCTTCCTCGGCGATGGCCAGCAGTGCCCGGGCCAGCTTGTCCGGATCACCGGGCTGGGTGCCGTCGAGGTTGGACCACCACTCGCGTTGGGCGGCGCTCCGCTCCGCGTAGTCATCGACAGTAACGTCGGGCCAGATGAGTGACTCCGGACTGGCAAGCCCGGTGCGGAAGAACCCGGGATTCACGATCGTGGTCCGGATCCCGAAGGGCTCGACCTCCTGACCCAACGCGCTCATCCACCCCTCCAGGCCCGCCTTGGCCGCGGCGTAGACCGACGAGTACTCGAACCCGATCAACCCGGCTCCTGACGAGATGGCGATGATGTGACCGGATCCCTGCCGGCGCATAACCGGTAGGACGGCTCGGGCGACGTTCATCGGTCCGATCAGGTTGACCGCCAGTTGCTGTTCCACCTGGGCCGGCGACATCTCCTCGAAGAATCCCTTGTACGACGCCCCGGCGCTGTTGACCAGAACATCGATCCGGCCGAACCGGTCGACGGCCGCCTCGACCGCCGCCGAGGCCGAGTCGATGTCGGTGACGTCCAACGCAACGACGAGAGCCCGGTCAGAGTCACCGAACACCCCCGTCATCTCGCTCGTGCGACGGCCGGTCGCCACCAGACACTCCCCGGCATCGAGAACCGCCGACGCGAACGATGCACCCATACCTCTGCTCGCCCCGGTGATCAGCCACATTCTGCCCTCAGTCACAAGGCCATCTCCTACCGCTCCACGACATCGATACCGGCCGTGAACAGGCTGAACCAGTGCCCGTCGAATCCCGTGTCGACTTTCTCCATCCTTGCTCGGCCGGGTGCGGGCAATGTCGAACCGGCTCAGCGTCGTGAAGTCACCTATCGAGCAGGTGAGGCCCCGGAGATTCCGGGGTCGAACGGCCGGCGAGCATCGATGTCGTGGTGGCCACGACTGCCAGGGTGGTGATGATGGCGAAACCCGCCTGCGATGAGACAGAGTCGCTGATTCCTCCAACCGACAACGGTGTCACGATCAGCGCCGTGCCGATTGCCGCTGTCGTATGGGAGCTTGTCGTGTTCCGGTCTCGAGCGCTGTCGAGGGTGAGCGCGATCGCCAGCGGATACAGAGGACCGAGCGCCACGCCCGCCGCAGCCAGGGCGATGACTCGCAGCGGCACGGGGTCGGCGAGCTGCACTGAGGCGAGGGCCATGGTGAGCGCCACCAGTGCTGCTGTCAGGATCCACCGTCCCGCTGCGCCGGCCCTCGGCAATGACAACGCGGTGGCGATGCGGCCACCGGAAAGACCGACGAACAGAATCGCCGCCCCGTACTCGCCGACCACACCGGCCCCGGTGGCATTGAAGTACGAGGCGATCTGGTTGCCGATGCTGAACTCGATCGCGACAACGAGGCCGACAAGGACAAGTCCGATACCCTCGCGCCGATTGGGAGGTCCAGCTCGCCGTCTTGGGGCGACGTGCATTGATCGGCCGTCGCTTCCCCTGTGCACGATCCAAACCGCCGCGGCAACAGCCGGCACCGTGGTGACGCCGACAAGGCCAAGCGGAACGGCGCCCACGAGCGTGGCGGACGCCACAGCAGTGAGTGCTGCGAAGACGTTCGCCGTGACCAAAACCCGGTTCCCGTCGGTCTCGCTGTCAGCGGTGATGGTGGCCTGGGCGTTGGCCAGTGTGATGGACCCGGAGGCGCCGAGCACTGCCGCTGAAGCCAAGGACACGAAGGCATGTGGCGCGGTGACGAACGGGATGAGCGTCGCCGCGAAGATCAACGGGGCGAGTTGCTGATACCTGCTCAGCCGGTCAAGGCGCCCGGTGCCGGCGACAATCAGGCCGATCGCGAACGTGGCGAGGTGCGCAGCGAGAGTGGTCGCGTCGAAATCGAGACGCTGGTCGAGGCGAGCGACACCTGCAGCAAGTGTCCCGTTGACCCACCCGTAGAGCGTCACGGCGGCCACCGCAGCGTGCCGATGTCCGGTCGGAACAGGGCGATCCGGGCGGTGGGCGCCCGATCGAAGAGGTCCGTTCCCACCGAACAGGCGAAGCATCATGTAAGCCTGAACGCGTTCACGGGCTGTTGCCAACTCGCGGAGCGGTGGGCCTCGATCCGATCGAGGGAGGGTCACCGCCTCAAGCCGTCGGATCGATAATGGGGTTCAACCCGGCCGAATCACGACCGTTCCATCGTCGAGGTCGTCGCCGACCAGGGCAACCTGTCCGTTGCTCACCGCCACGACGGTCACCGGTGTCCACCGCGGGTTCTCCGTGTCGGTCTCGGACCGGACGACTTGGACGGCGTAGCTTCCATCGATCCGTGATGCCACCGCTTCGACGGGCAGCAACAGCACGTTGGTGGCGTCGGTGATGGTGAACCGGACCGTGACCTCCTCCCCGGCGCCGGCCGACAGATCATCCTCGACCGAAACGTGGGCGATGACCTCGACGTCGCTGTCGGTGGACGACGAGACCAGCCTCGTGACGATACCGGCCGCACCGGCCACATCAACCGCCAGACCAGGCGTCACCAGCGCACGGCGTTCGGCGGGAACGACGGCGACGACCTCGGTGCCGGCGAGCCCGAGACGAAGGATGGGGTCGCCGTCGCCCACCTCCCCGCCGACATCCGCGGTCACTGCGGTGACCACCGCGGTCTCGGGAATGAACACCACGGACCCCAGCACCACCTCGCCGGTGCCTTCGAGACCCAGGCCCTGTTGCCAGGCGGCGACCGCAGTGGCGGTGTCGAAATCGAAGGTCTCGTCGATTGACATGTCGCCGTCGGCGTCATAGCCAAGGGCAGCGAGCGCGGTCTCCAACTGGAGGATGTCGACACCATCCTCAGCGTCGGTGTTCATGTCACGCCATGCCGGTACGGCACCGACAAGGGCGACGACCGGTCGACCGTCGACCGAGTACAGGAAGTCACCGGACCGGATCTCGTCGCCGACGCTTCGAGTCGACGTGACCGTCTCGACGGCTATGGTCGCCGAGGCTGTTGCACCCCCGGCCGAGTCTGAGAAGCCGCCACCCGAAGGAGCGGCGCCACCTCCCGGCCCGGCGATCCCGCCTCCCCCGCCGCTTGGAAATCCCTGATCGGGCTGAGGGGTGGTCGTCGACGTCGACCCACAGTCGGGCGGCACGCTATCGGTCGTGGTTGTCGTCGGCTCGCTGGTGGAGTTGGTCGGGCTGGTCGTCGTCGAGTCGGCGATCGTCGTCGATGTCGACGAGTCCGTCTCATCGGGGCAGCTGTCCTGGTTTGTCGAGGGCACGGAGCCGGCGTCGGTCGACGGCGGACCGGACGGCGAAGATCCGGGAGTCGTGGTCGGGGTCTCGACCGTGGCGGTCGTCGAGGTCGTCGTCGGGTCCGTGCCCGATGTGGACGACTCGCCACCGGTGGTGTCCCCGGTGCCGTCCGCCGTGGTGAGCACGGCGGCGATTCCGGCCGCCAGGGTCAATCCAATCGCGGCCGTTGCGGATGCGCCGAAGGTGGCACCTGCTCCCGCAGGGCCACCTGCGCTTCCGGCGCCGGCATTCGACGAGCCGGCCACGGCGGCACCGGGGGACTGTCCCGATATCCGGTGGACGATCACGAGTTCCGTGGAACGTTCAACGGTTCCATCCAGACGATCGCTGGTCGAGAGATCGCCCCTGGTGACCACCGCCGTCGTCGTGGCCGAGGCCTCCGTGGTGTCGCCGTCGTCTGGTCCGCCACGGGCGACGGCGGCAGCGGCGATCACAGCGAGGGCGGCCAGAACGGTGACTGCGAGACTCCATGTCCGCTGGGTGGAGGCTCGACGGCGATCGGAGCCCTCCGCTATCCCATCGTATTGTTCGGTGCCGTTTTCATTGGTGGCGGTCATGATCGCAGTGCCACCGTGGGAGCCAGGCGGGCCGCCCGGCTTGCGGGATAGAGGCCGGCGATGGCTCCGATCACCAACGCCGCGACGAGCCCGCCGACGACGGCGACCGCCGGCACTACGACCGTCCAGTGGCGGTACTGGGCGTAGACCGCAGTCACACCGGCACCGATGGCGACGCCGGCGACCCCGCCGGCGAACGCGAGCATGAGCGCCTCGGTGAGGAACTGGCGGCGTATATGGGCTCGCGTCGCACCGAGGGCTCGACGCAAGCCGATCTCGGACCGTCGCTCGATCACCGCGATCACCATCACGTTGGCGATGCCGATGCCACCCACCAGGAGGGCGACGGCGCCGAGGCCCAGGAACAGCGAGGTGAACGCCGTGTTGGCGGCCTCCTGGGCGGCCAAGGCGTCGGATGGTCTGCTGACCTCCACCTCCTCGGGTGTCTGTGGGTTGACCGTGTTGGGCAACACGCCGCGAACGGCGTCGATGCCTGTCTCGGAGGTGCGAACGTAGAGGGTCCCCGGTGCGAGATCGTCGCCGACGACGAACGTCTCGGCCGTCCCTATGCCGATGATGGCGGCCCGGTCGAGACCCTCGGCTATGTCGACCGGTCCGAGGATGCCAATTACCGCATACCAGTCACCGGCGATGTAGACGCGCACCTCGTCGTCGATCGACGTCACGCCGAGCAGGTCGGCTGCGGTCGAACCGAGCACGACAGCCGGGAAGGTCGAGGTGGTCTCATCGAGCCATCGGCCCTCTCGC
The DNA here is from genome assembly GCA_029863385.1 of Acidimicrobiia bacterium. GTDB lineage: Bacteria > Actinomycetota > Acidimicrobiia > Acidimicrobiales > SZUA-35 > JAHELU01. Next base: position 8,409 of record JAOTVU010000115.1, on the reverse strand, counting down.
ATCTCCCCGTGGAGCGTTGCCAGAAGCCCCGTGTCGGCTGCGAAGACCGAGATCCCGCTTGTGATCCCCTCGGAGACGAGGTCGCTGCGGCGGACGGTCGCCCCCTCAACGGTGGTCAGGGAACTCACATCGGTCACCGCACCGATGCGGGACACCATCGGCACGGCGGTATCGGGCAGCGTGCCGCTGCCCCGACCGAACCCTTCCCCGGCTTGCACCTCGAGCAGGTTCGTACCCAGCGCTCGAATCTGTTCGGCCAGGTCTTCGCGCGACGACGCCGAGAGTCCGAGAACGCCGACCATGGCCGCGATGCCGATGGCCACACCGACCGTGGAGAGAGCGGTCCGCAAGCGGCGGGTGCGCAGCCCGATCGAACCCGCACGGATGACATCGCTGAACCGAAGACGCGATGGGGTTATCGGTGAATCGTCGGGCGTGCCCACCACGGTTGGCGTGGACTTCGCCACTGCCGTCACGGCTCGAACCTCTCGTCGGACTCGAGGCGCCCGTCAAGCAGGAACATGCGGCGAGGCAGTGAGGCCGCCAACTGCCGGTCGTGGGTGATCATGATGATCGTGCGTCCCTCGTCGTTCAGTTCCCGCAGGAGTTCCATGACCGTTGCACCCGACTTCGAGTCGAGATTGCCCGTCGGTTCGTCGGCCAGGACGATCTCCGGACGGTTGATGATCGCCCGGGCGATTGCGACCCGTTGACGCTCGCCGCCCGAGAGATGACTCGGAATGTGGTTGAGCCGGTGCTCGAGCCCGACACGAACCAGCGCCTCCGTCGCCCGCTCCCGCCGATCGGCCTGGGGGACGCCGCGGTAGAGCAGTCCGTTGGCGACGTTGTCGACTGCCGGAAGCCCGTCGATGAGGAAGAACTGCTGGAACACGAACCCGATGAGCTGGGATCGAGCGGCCGACAGTTGACGGTCGTTCAGATTCGACGTGTTGATCCCTCCGATCCGGACCTCACCGGCCGAGGGCCGGTCGAGCGTACCGATCACGTGGAGCAGCGTGGACTTGCCCGAACCGGACGGGCCGGCGATCACGGCGAACTCGCCGCGGCCGACCGACAGCGAGACTTCCCGAAGGGCCCGAACCGGCGGACGCCCTGGATAGGACTTGCTCACACCGACCAGTTCGAGGGCCGGGGCGTCGATCCGACGGCGCAGCCTCCGCGACCGTTCCGATCGGTTCGGTTCCGATCGGTCGGATTCCGTTCCGTTTTTGTCGGAGATAGGGCGTTCGGTCCTGCGGCCGAGCAGCGGAGCGATCATGAGGCGACCACCACTTCCAAACCGTCGACGAGGTCGGCCCCGGTGACTTCGACGAAGCCGTTGACGAAGACACCGGGCTCGATCGGAATCAGATGGGTTGCGTCGGGTCCGTCGACCACCTCGAGGGCGTAGCCGCCCTCGGCGAGGGCGAGCAGAGCGGTGACCGGTACGACGAAGGCGTCCGGAATCGACTCGGTCACGACTCGCAGTGTCACCGGCACTTCGACGAATCCAGCGACCGAGTCCGGTATGTCGTCGACCTCGATGGTGATGGGAACCGTGGCCTGGGCACCGGGCTGGCCGGAGTCGTTGGTGGCGACGGTTCCGACGTCGCTCACGACCGCAGTCGCCACCGATCCGTCGGGGTACTCGACCTCGACCGGGGCATCGACGGCGAATGTGTCATCACCCAGCGGGGCCGACGTCGACACGATCCTGGCCGGCGAGCTCAAGACGACGGCCGGCGTCTCACGGCCGGGATCCGTTCCCGACTGCACCAGCACCGTGCCGACCTCGAGGCCGGACGGAACCACGACAAAGCCCCCGGCGGGAAGGACACCCGAATCCTCCGGTTGGAGCCCGAGTGAGGCGTACCACTCGGCCAACGCGTCCGCCGTCGCGTCGTCGAACTCGTCGTCGACGGTCAGGGCGCCGCCCCCGTCGAATCCAAGCGACGACAGCAGCTCCTCGAGTGCCTTGACATCGGCTCCGTTGGCAACACCCACCTCGAGATCACGCTCGAGCAGCGGCATGGCGGCCACATCGCCTTCGATGGCGACGACCGGGTAGCCGCCGTCGACGAACAGAACCGTACCTGTCGTCACGGCCCTGCCCGGCGACGCGAGTTCGGTGAGTGATCCGTTGGCCTCAGAGGTCGTCGGCACGGCGAACCAACGCTCGAGCACCCGACCGGAAAGGATCGCCGTTCCGCCCGGAATCCCACTTCCGACCGCGACCGACACCTGGTCGACCAGGATCCGGCCGGGTACGAACACGACCATGGCCTGGGTGACCTCGCCGGTCGCCTCCAACCCCAGGCTCTCCTGCCAGCGCTCGACCGCATCGGCCGTCGCGGAATCGAACTCCTCGTCGATCTCGATCTCACCGTCGGGATCGAACCCGAGGGTCACGAGGTTCAGCTCGAGCTGGTAGACATCGGCCCCGTCGTCGGACGATGTGTCGAGGTCACGCCACGTCGGCAGATCGCCGTACAGCGCCACAACCGGGTCGCCGTCGAGGGTGGCCAGGATCGTGCCGGCCTCGACGACGTCACCCTCGGAGGCAACGGAGGTCACCGTGCCCTCGACCGGGCTGGACACGGTTGCCGACGACACGAACTCCAAGGTGGCCGACGTCTCGTCGGTGAGCTCGAGCGTGAGCTGCTGAACCTGCGCCGTCGACGGTGGACCGGATTCCACGTCTTCGACCTGCGCCGCCGATCGCGAGAGCCCGAAGGCGGCGAAACCACCGGCCGCCACGATCGGCACGGCCACCGCCGCCATCCACGGCCATCTCGAACGATCTCCGGACCTCTTCCAGTCCCTCTCCCGAGTCACGCCGGTCTCCCTATGAGCCGGTGTCGCCGGACGCCGGGTCGAACGCGGTCTCGATCAGCGGCTGACAGGTTTCGACCGCTGCGGTGACCGCAGGATCCTCCTCGTCGAGGTCAAGTTGGCGGATGATGGCGTCGATCGGATTGAATCCCTCGCCGCCGGGACCAGGGCCGTTGCCGTCGCCCGGTGAATCGCCGTCACCGGGCTGCGGGGGTCCACCGGCGAACCCTCCGCCTCCATCTGCGGGCGGCTGACCGCCGCCGGCCCCCGGACCGCCGCCAGGACCGCCGAAGGTGATGTCGTCCACCTGCAGACCTTCGTCTCGGAGACAGGCGGTGAACTCGGTGAAGGCGGCCTGGATGGCCTCCCGGTCAAATCCGCGCCGGCCACCGGGTCCGCCGAAGTCGGCACCCTCGAGCAGGTCACCGCACATGCCGATCGCCGTCTGGAACTCGTCCGACCGGGGGTCCAGTCCCTGACCGGCGGCACCGCCTCCCCCACCGGGACCGAAACCTTGGACGTTCCCATCGGCATCGAACGTCGGATCGGCCATGTCGACGCCGTTGTCGCGCATGCAGGCGGCAAAGTCGAGAAGTGCCTGGGAGGAGTCGACGTCGGGTGCGACGGTACCGTCATCAGCCGAAGCGGTCGACTCGCCCGAGAGGGTCGCCACCTCGGTCCCGGCGTCGGCGCTGCCTCCGCAGGCGGCGACGACAACTGCCAGAACAAGCGGGAACAACAACCGGCCCGCCTTCTTGAACTGAAGATCCTGTCTCATGAGAGCCGACCGTAATCATCAAAATTGGGAATTCGATGTGAGTCGTGTCAGGAGTTCATGAGGACTCTGAGGTTGGTGGTGCTTCACTGTTCATACGGGCTTTGGGGATGATGGCGGCAGCTTGATGGTGAAGGTGCAGCCGGCGCCCGGGTCGGTTTCGAGGGCGATGGTTCCGCCATGGGCTTCCACGATCGATTGGGCGATGGCCAAGCCGAGGCCGGAGTTGCCGCTTCGGCGCGAGCGAGAGTCGTCACCCCGGAAGAACCGGTCGAACACCCGGGTGGCCGTCTCCGGCTCGAGCCCTGGACCGTTGTCGGCGACGACGATCTCGACGCCGTCCGACGTGAGCCGGACAGCCAGCCGGATCCTGGCGTCACCTTCGGTGTGGGTGAGCGCATTGTCGACGAGCGCGCCGATCACCTGCTGCAGACGAAACTGATCTCCGACCAACTCGATGGTCGAATCCGGTACGTCGACCACAATCGAACGCCAGGGTTGAACAGCAAGAGCGTCGCTTGCCGCGTCGTTGAGCAGCCGATTGACATCCACGTCATCTTCCCGAAGCGGCCGCTGCTGATCGAGGTTGGCCAGTAGGAGAAGCTCCTCGACGAGATCCTTCATCCGTGAGGTTTCTCGGGTCATCCGCCGGATCATGTCGTCGACTTCGTCGGAGTTCGAGAACCGACCCTGAGCGTAGAGATCGAGATAGCCCCGGACGGATGTGAGCGGGGTCCTCAGCTCGTGCGACGCGTCGGCCACGAACTGCCGGCGGTCGCGCTCGATGGCATCGCGGTCGTCGAGCATGATGTTGAAGGCGTTGGCCAGCTTGCCGGCCTCGGTACGGGGATCGGTGCCCTGAACCCGTTGACTCCGGTCGCCGGCCGAGATGGCCTCCGCCGCCTCCGTCACCCGGGAGATGGGTTGGATGCCCAACCGTTCCACCCACCACACGGCGGCACCGATGGCAATCGTGACCAGGGCGCCGACGATGATCAGTACCAGCTCGAGACGTCCGATGGCACTGTCGACCTCGTCGAGCGGCAGTGCCACGACGAGATACTCCTCGGTCCTGTCGAGGCGACTCGCTCTGATACGGAACCGGGTGCCGTTCGTGCCGTCGACCGTGAGCGGACCGTCGTTCGACAGCAGGAGCTCGGTGACGGCGCCGGCTTGGGGACTGTCGTCGAGGAGCTGTCCCTGAAGCAGTGGAACCAGCTCTCCTCCCGTGATCACGCCGACGAAGAGCCTCGAGATCGGTGCATCCGGGGCCGGAACCCTCGTCGGTGCCTGGCCAATGGGTCCCGGTTGAATCGGCCTCCCCGCGAACGGCATCGCCGCCGCGAGTTGGCTGTCGACCTGTTCAACCAGAAAGGACCGCTGGCTGCGGATCACCGATATCCCGCCGAGCGCCAACAGCACGAGAACGGTGCCCATCGCCGCGAGGAGGCGAACCCGTAGGCTCAACTCTCCACCCGGAGTGAGAAGCCGACCCCGCGGATCGTCTGGATCAGGCGGGGATCGACGTGGTCGACCTTGCGCCGCAGGTAGCTGATGTAGGTGTCCACGACCGACGAATCGCCGTCGAAGTCGTAGGCCCAGACGTGATCGAGGATCTGATCCCGCGTGAGCACGCGGCCGGCGTTGACCATCAGGTAATGCAGGAGTTTGTACTCGGTCGGCGAAAGTTGCACGGCCTCACCGGCTCGCGTGACGCGGTGGGCGTCGTCGTCGATCGCCAGGTCGGCGCAGCGAAGTTCTCGGCTGTTGCCGTCCATCGCCCCGTCGGGCAGTCGAAGCTTGACGCGAGCCACCAGCTCGGCGACGGCAAACGGCTTGACCACATAGTCCGCCCCGCCCGACGTCAGACCCAGGACCTTGTCGTCCGTCGAGTCCCGCGCCGTCAGGAACACCACCGGAGCGACCGATCCACGATCGCGAATCCGTCGCAGCAACGTGAAACCGTCAATGTCGGGCAGCATCACGTCGAGAACGATGACCTGTGGCTGGAACGATCCCAACAGCTCCAAGGCGTCGGCGCCCGACTCCGCCGCGGCGACCTCAAAGCCCGCCATGTCCAGGGCCGACTCAACGATGAAGCGGATGTTCTCCTCGTCGTCGACGACGAGAACCCGGGGATCGACCTCCTCGATCATGAACCTGCGATCGATCCTGCGATGGCGTCGGCCTCCTGCTCGACGGTGCTCGTATCGACGACATCGGTCGCCTGCTCCGTGAGCACCGAGGCCCACCGGGCCAGGATGTCGTCGGCGACACCGCTTTCGAACAACTCCTGATCGAGCTGATCCAGCTTCTCCTCATAGAGGGCCTCGAACTCCGGCACGGCGAGGAATCGTTCGACCAACGGATTCGATCGGCCGAAGGCCCCTCCACCAAACCCGCCGCCTCTGGGTTGTCCGTCGAAATCAGCCGGAGGCTCGAAACCCTCGGGCAACTCGACTCCTTCCGGTGGCTCGAAACCCTCGGGCAACTCGAAACCCTCCGGAGGATCGAACCCCTCCGGCGGGTCAGCGTCTTGCCCGCCATCGGCACCAAAGCCCCCGGGTCCGCCAAAGCCGCCTCCCACGCCCAGACCGCCAAACGCCAAATTCAGGTCCCAGGGCACTATCGTGAACTGCCCGGTGTCGGCGTCCCACCAGATGTAGGCGTTGTTGCCTGGCCCGTCAATGTCGTCGAAGTTGTCGACCAACTCCATCATCGCCAGGTAGGTGGCGAACGACTCGACGTCGAGGCGCCTGGGAAGCTCGGCGGCGAAGGTCTCGTCATCGGACTCGTCGACGAACCGCAGGAACTCGATGAGCGGGGTCAAGTCGGTCACCTTCTTACCTCCCTCCTGGTCAAACACCTCGATGTAGGCGTCCGGGTCGTCACCACGGTATGACCAGTCACCGGTACTCTCCGCCTTGTACAGCGCACCGGCAGCGGCAAAGTTGGCGTCCTGCCAGGCATCGTCGGAGGGATGTTCGATCATGAGGCGGAGGGTCGACTCGCTTCCGTTGACCGTGAACCGTACGCTCGCTGCTTCCTGGGACGCAAGTCCGGCCTCCTCCAGCAGATCCAGCGCAACCGCTTCATTGAGCGCGGTCTCGCTGCTGTTTGATCGGATGACGATGTCGACGTAGCCACCATGGTTCTGGCCGCTCATGCTGTGATCGAGCCGGATCAGCCACGGTAGTTCCTCCGGCTTCTCGGCGGAGACCGATCCGACGCCCTCAGGACCTCCGCGACCGAGGCCCCCGCCTCCCGGCCCACCGCCGGACAGACCGGCCAGCGACGAATTGCCTTTCAGGCGGGCTCCGGCATTCTCGTATGTGACCCCGTCGATGGTGACGGTCACGTCGATCCACTCCTTGGACCCGGTCTCGGCGAGTGTTTCGATCATGACCTCGTAGTCGGCCTGATCGTAGGACAGCTCGATGTCGTGGATGACCGAGGAGTCGAACAGCTCCCCTCCGGATTCCGCTGTGGACGCAGCGGTGCCGGTGTCGGCTGCAAGTGGGTTGCCGCCGCAGCCGGCGAGGAGAGCAGCGATGAGAGACAGTGCGGCGGCTACGGCCGGAAGCGTTGATCGAACGGTCATGTGGGTCCTCCCGATGATGGCTCTCATCGAAACGGAGGAACTTGGACGTTCGCTTCAAGACCTCTGTGAGTTTCCTGTGAATCGGAATCAGAGGATTCCAAGACCGTTCACAGGAATCTCCCAAACTGCGATGTCACTCTGGCGACACCTGTACGACCCATCCCCCTCTGAGAGAAAGCCTCATGAATCAACTTCTGCCCTTCGCGCTCGACCTCCTGGCCATCGCGATTCTTACCTTCGGCCTGTACCTCCCCCGCCACCGCCGCCGCGATCTGGTTGCCGCCTACATCGGTGTGAACATCGGTGTCCTCGCCGTCGCCGAGGCCTTCACCTCCACCAACGTCACGGCCGGCCTGGGACTCGGTCTGTTCGGTGTGTTGTCGATCATCCGACTTCGATCCACCGAACTCGACCAACACGAGGTCGCCTATTACTTCGCTTCTCTCGCACTGGGTGTCATCGGCGGTGTCCCGATCGAACCGCTGTGGCTGGCCCCGGCGTTGATGGCCGCGCTCCTCGTCGCCCTCTTCATCGCCGATCACGGGCGCCTGCTCGGCCGGTACCGCACGCAACGGATGAATCTCGACCGGGCCTTCGTCGACGAGTCCGAGCTGATCCATCACATCGAGGGGCTGCTCGGAGCCACGGTCCACGGGGTCACGGTTCGACGGGTCGACCTGGTCGGCGACACCACCGACGTCGACGTCCGCTACGAGATCGAGCCGGCTCCACCGCGGCGAGATCCGTCCGATCACGAGCGGATCCCGGCCGAGGTTGGCGGATGAGCCGACGATCGGTCAACTCCGAAATCCCCGGCACACTCTCCGGGTTCGAACCGATCGGGCTCGACGCCGTCATGTTGACGGCCGACCTGCAGACTCGGAAGGACCGCAAGTACCTCGTCCCGATCGAGCTGTTGCCCGAGCTCCTCTCGAGCCTCCACCACGCACAGGTCCTCACGATCGGTTGTCGAAACCGGTTCGCCTATCGAACCACGTACTTCGACACGCCTGGGTTGGACTCGTACCTCGACGCCGCCCGCCGTCGACCCTCCCGTTACAAGGTACGGACCCGTAACTACCTCGACTCGGGCCTGTGCATGCTGGAGGTCAAGACGAGGGATCGGCGGGGTCGGACGGTCAAACGGAGGCTCGAATGCGATCCCGACGAAGAACTCGGCTTCAGCTGGGAAGGCGAGGCC
>JAOTVU010000008.1 GCA_029863385.1 Acidimicrobiia bacterium | reverse complement strand
CAGGACGCGCACCGTAACACGGAACCGTCGACGAAGTGGGGAGATGGGCAGCCGGTTCTCGGTTTCTGGTCCCCGGAGGATGCCGTACTGCCTGCGCCGCTTGGAACCGCGACCGTAGTCAAGACCGGCTACAACCCGAACAAGTACTACAAACCCGACACCGACACGTTCCTCAAGAGCCAGTACCCCGACAGAACGCCGGTCGAGATCCTGAAGAAGACCGCCGATATGGCGCTGGTTCGCCGCATCGGCAGCAAGGGGGCGGCCTGGGTCCGGATGAAGAACATCAAGGACGAGAAGCTCCCGGCGGCGGCGCCCGCCGTCGACGGCGGCCCCTGATCCCGGATCGAATCGGCCGGAGGAACACCCGCAATCCCGATCGGTCATTCCGTCGAGCAGGTAAGGGAGGTCACGGCCTGGGAAGCGGCGAGGCGCTCCAACCAGTCGAGGTAACGGTCGGTCATCTCGGCCGCGGCGATGCGCAGTTCGCCGTCAGCCGTGCTGTCGGGCCCCCAGAACTGAACCCACCGGCCTCCCTTGGCCTGGTACCAGGCCCGGCTGAAGATGAGGACCTCGTCCTCGACGCGGGCTCGGGCGGGATGGGTCTTGAGGCCGGTTGGGCCGGTGAAGCCGTAGAAGCAGAGGAAGGTGGCGATCCCGTCCCTCCGCCCGGTGCTCGCCGCGGCCTCGTATTGGGTTGCGGTCTGCCCGGCCGGCCCGTACTGGGCTTCGATGATGTCACGCAACGTGCGGAACGTCGTGGTCTGCGACCGGGTTCGGGGTAGCGCACCGAAACGCCCCCAGGCGTCGATGTCGGCCAGCAGATCCATGTCCGGAGCGCGGGTACGAAAGTAGAAGTCGAGGCGGTCCGACCGGGAGACGGGGTTGGCCTGCTCCCACACCCCGCTCTTGTGGTGCACGAAGTCACCAACGGCACCGCCGACGTCACCCGACCACGTGGTGGCCGAGAAACTCTCGCCCACATTGACCGTGACGCCGTAGTTGGAGACCTCCCGGCCCGACGACATCTGCGATGCCGGGAGGGCGAGGGCATCGAGACCGAGCACGAAGTGGTGCATGTCGAGGAAGCTGCCGTCGGGCATCCGCACCTGCTTGCCCTCGAGGAAGATCTCCCACTGGCCCGGGTCGTTGACCCGGTCCGACTGGGTGACGATGCCCGGCAGGTCCCCGCCCCGGCCGACCACGACGTCGCCCTGCAGCGACTTGTCCTCCCCGACCTGGCGCAGCCGCGTCAGTCGATCGCGCAAAGGCTCGGAGGCGTAGCGGGCGTCGAAGGCGTCGACCTGGTCGAGGAACGTGTCGTAGTGGATGGCGGTCACGCCGAGGGCCGAGGCCGCGACCCAGCCGGTGGTCCCGGTGTAGGGGGAGACCAACCGGCGCTGATGGGCGGTGATCCGGTCTATGTCGGACTCGATGGGAGCCAGCCGCTCCTCGGCCCTGGCGATCGGGGCCTGGACCTCGAAGGCCATGCCGGGTCGGCGGCGGAGCTGGTCGATGTGGGCCCGGAGCTCGGCCCGTTCGGCCTGCAAAGCCGGGAGTTCACCGATCCGTCCCGCCATGTCGCGGGCGTAGGTGGCCTGGATGGTCGCCATGTCGGCCGCGGTGAACTCCACTTCGAGCCACAGCTCCTCGACGTTGGCGCCCGACTCGCCGATCACCTTCACGTGCATCTCCTGCAGGGCCAACTTGCCGATGATCTCGCCCGACACCGGCGCGGTGCGGACGAAGTAGGCCGAGGCGGGCGAGGTGACGCCGTAGAGATGCGAGGGCGGCAACGGCGCCACCTCATCGTCCTCGAATTCGACGACGGCCGCCTGCTGTTCGACGAAGGCCGAACGGTTGAACAGTCGCCCCGAGCGGTCGTCGTTGGAGGCGAGGTACCGGCCGGCGGGAGCGGGGCCGACCGAGGTGATCTGGCTGCCGATATCGGCGGGAAGCGCCGACCGCACGGCGTCGGCCCGCTCGGTCCGCAGGGTTGTGTTCACGGTCTCGTCGCCGCTGCAATCGGAATAGCCGACGATTTGGAAGCGGAGGCTCGGGTCGGCTCGAACCGCGGCCGCGAACCGGGCGACGTCGGCGTGGTCGGCTAATCCTGGTTTGATCGCCCCCGATCCGACGGCGAAACCGGCGACCAGCATGCCGCCCACCCCGCCCACCGAGGCGACCTGCATCTCGCCTCCGCGTGACGCGGCCACCTCACCGGCCTCGTAGCCGGGGCACGACGGCCCTGCCTGTTCGACCGCTTCGAGGGGATCCTCGTTGCCGTCGAACCGCTGTACTCCGACCGGTGCCCGGAGTATCGGGGTAGGGCCCGGTCGATGGCCGCCAGCCGGGCCGGCGCCGCCGGGTGGAGCTTCGCCCCGCAGCGATCGCACGATCACCGCCGCCGAGCGGTTGGCGTCGGCCTCGAGGGCCGCCTCATCACCGGTGGGCGTGCCGGCCCCCTGGCGTTGCTGGGCCAGGTGGGCCAGTTCGTGGGCCAGCACGGCGTCCGTGGCCGGCGATCGCGGCTGCCGGTCACGGGAGGCCAACGCGATCCGGCCATCGACCGCCACCGCCCGGGCCTGGTTGGCGGCGGCCACACGGTCGGCCTCCACGCCGTCGTGCACGGTGACATGGCGCAGCGGGGTCCCGGTCGCCCATTCGGCGGCCTGCCGCGTCCGCTGGTCCACCGGCCGTCCCGGTCCGAACCCGGGGCGACCCTGACCGCAACCGCAGCGCTCGGCCTGGCAATGGCACGGTCCGGTCTCCTTCACGGCCCTCACGAGCGTCCCTCCTTCCGGTTCCGACCCGGCACCGGCCTAGTCGAACGGCCCGCCGGGTTCGGGCCGGTCGGCCATTGTTGCTGGCGCCGCCTCGGCCACGTGCTGGGATCCCGACGCGGCCGCTTCGACCAGCGCGTCGTCGGCCGCCGGCGACGGGTGGGCGGCGAGCGCATCGGCCGCAGCCGCCAGGAGCACCGAATCGGCGCCGGGCCGCTGCAGCACGGCGGCGAGCACGGGAACCGTCTCCTCCAAACCGAACATCGGCAGGATCCGGATACGCGGCCGTGGGTCGTGGGCGATCACGGCCTGCCCGGCCAGGTGCTCGGGCTGGTACTGGCCGGGGGCGAAGCTGACGAGGTTGCCCACTGTGTAGGCCTTGGCCCCCATGGCCGTGGCATCCGTGGCTTCGGTTCTGACCTCGACGTCCTCGAACTGGCGCCCGAAGTGCCGCTCCATCCGGGAGCGGACGCTGGGGTCGAGAGGCTCTCCGTCGTCGGACCGTCGCCGTGGGTGCATCACGGTCATGGTGCGGACTCCGGCGTCACCGTTGAGTCACCGTCACGTTCGCGTTCGCTTGCCCGTGATCCCGAAACGCGACGATGTCGGTCGGACACCAGAGTCTGGTGACGGTGGTGTGACGAGATCCCTTGATCGTTGAGTTCGTGCACCAGGCCTCGTCGTCAACGAATCACGCCACGGGGGGAGCGGCGGTATGACCGACACCGTTCTGCTCACCACGTTCCAGTTCGAGGTGACGTTCAGCCAGGTCAGCGGCAACGGTCCCGACACCCTGGGCGACGGGGGCTTCCAGGAGGTCACCGGCCTCGAGGTGGAAATGGACGTCTCCGACTACGAGGAGGGCGGCCGCAACGACGCCGTGATCCGCCGGATCGGACGGGCCAAGTTCCAGCCTCTGGTCTGCAAGCGGGGTATGTTCGGTCCGGCCGAGGGCGAGGCCGAGTCGGAGCTGTGGCAATGGTTCCAGGACATCGTGGCCGGGGTTCGCCCCGTCCGCCGCTACGACGGCACGGTGCTGGTCAAGGATCAAGCCCGTAACACGATGGCCGCGTGGCGGTTCCAGCGGGCGGTGCCAATGAAGATCGTCGGTCCCCAGCTCAACGCCAAGACCGGGGAGATCGCCGTCGAGGAACTGCACCTGGCCCACGAAGGCCTCCAGCTCGAGGGGACCACCTGATGAGCGGCACCGAAAAGGCAGTGCTCCACGTGCTCGATGCCCGAGGGGAGTCGACCGAGGAGATCCCGGTCCAGTTCAACCCGACCACGATGTCGTTGCAGATGACCAACAGCATCGACGGCAACAAGAACAGCGGACGCCAGGCCCGCAAGTACACCGGAACCTCCAGCGCCACGCTCAGCCTCGATCTCGAATTCGACACCGCCGATCTCGGCACCAACGATCAGCCGGTCGACGTCCGGGACCAGACGAAGAAGGTGGCCCAGTTCGTCCTGCCCGGTGGCAGCAAGGCCAAGCAGGCCCCACCCCGCATCAAGTTCGAGTGGGGCACCTTCGAGCTGGCCGGCGTGATGTCGAGCCTTTCCGAGGAACTCAGCCTGTTCTCGCCCCAGGGGGTTCCCCTCCGGGCGAAGTTGAGCATCCAGATCAAGGAGCAGGACCCCAAGTACGCCGCCCTCGAGACCGGCGCCGGGGCCGGAACCGGTCAGGGTGCAACGGCGGCCGGGTCGGGCGCGGCCGGCAACGGCGGGAACGACAAGGCGGCCGAGGCCAACGACAACGAGACGCCGGCCGACTTCCTTGCCCGCAACGGCCTGGCCCCGGCGGCATGGCGGGCTCTGGGCTCGGCCCTCGACGCGCTCGGTGACGGGATCGAGCTTCCGATCGGGCTCGGCATCGAGTTCCCGTCGTCGCTGTCGATCGGTGGTGGGCTCGGACTGTCGGCCGGGTTCCAGGCCGAACTCGATGTCTCGATGGAGGCCTCGCTCGGACTCGACGTCGGGGTCGGCGTCTCCGGGCGCCCTGCGGTTCCCGGCGGCCCGACCGGCGAGCAGGCCACGCAGGGTCTGACCCTCGCCGCGTCCGGCGGCCTGACCGCCGCCGCCGAATCGGCCAAACAGCAAAACGCCGCGTCCGGTGCGGCCGCCGCCCGCTCCAACTTCGGCCAACAACAGACGTCGGTGCCTCTCCCGCCGGATCCCGGTGGGGGCGCTGCGGCCCGGGCCCCGCTCGCCTCGCTCGACTCGGTCCGTACGCTCTCACCCCGGCCGGCGGACCCGAATCCCGCACCGTCCAAAGCCGACCCGCGGGCCACGACGTATGGCCTCGGCGTTCCGCTCCGGGATCGCGTCTCGGCGTCCGGCAGCGCGGCCGGCGGCTGGGTGGTGATCGGCAAACCGTCGCCGACCTCCGCCGGCAGCCCCGCGCCTGGCGGGCGTGGACGGGGCGCCCCCTGGGAGTCGCTGGCGCCGTCCGCCGGTCGAAACGCCGCCGACCGGGAGCAGTCGAGACGCAATCCCGAATGCGGCTGCGTGCGGTGCGATCCCCGTAGCCGCCGGCGGTATTCGTCATGAGCGTGCACATCGGCCGCCTCACATCCGAGGTGACCGCCGGCGGGGGAGACCGCCAAGCCGACGGCGGTGACGAGGAGGAGCTGACTCCGTGGGAGGAACAGCGCCGCATCGCCGCCGCCGTCGACCGGCGACGGTGCCTGCGGATGCGCACGGCGACGGGCTACGGCGATGACTAGCACCGAACCCGGAACCCTGGCCTCGGTCACCTACACCACCGACGCCCCGGTGGTCCTCATCGACGACGAGGCGCGAGGCGAACTCGGTCGAGACCTCCGCCGCCTCGACGTGGAGGAGGACATCATGGGGCTGCGGACCCTCGTCGCCCGATTCCACGGCGACTCCCCCGACTCCGACGGTTCGGCCGACCAGCTGGCCTACCTAGACGGCGACGTCATCGACCTGGGTCGTCGAATCAGCGTCGTCATCGGACCGCCCGGCGACAGCCGCACCATCTTCACCGGCACCCTCTCGGCCATCGAGGCGGGATTCGAGGAAGGCGACGCCCCCACCGTCTCGGTCTACGCCGAGGACGCCCTGATGGGTCTCCGGTTCCGTCAGCGCACGGCCACCTGGACCGACATGACCGACGCCGACATCGTCTCGGCGATCGCCGCCGATCACGGGCTCGGCTCCGAGACCGACGTCGAGGGTCCCACCTACCCTCTCGTCCAGCAGGCCGAGGAGTCCGACCTGGCGTTCATCCGCCAACGGGCGCTGCGGATCAACGCCGAGATCTGGATCGACGGCGATGACGTGCTGCACTTCGCGGAGCGGGAACGGCGGCCTGGCGTGGAACTCGTGCTCACCCAGGGCAACGATCTGCTGTCGGCGACGGCCCGGGTCGACCTGGCCCATCAGCGATCGGAGGTCACCTTCCGCGGCTGGGACGACAGCCAGGTGGCGGCGATCGCCGAAACCGCCGACGGCGCCGTCGTCGCGGCCGAGGTGGCCGGTGGCCGCACCGGGCCGGATGTGGTGGCCGGCGTGTACCGCCAGTCGACCCTGAGTCGCTCCCGGCGAGACATCCTCAGCGCCGAACGGGGCCGCCACTACGCCGAGGCCGAGATGCGGCGCCGGGCCCGATCGTTCGTGACGGTCGAAGGCACCACCAACGGCAGCCCAGATCTCATCCCCGGCACCAAACTCGACCTCCGCCGGGTCGGCGCCCCGTTCAACGGCCCCGGCTACCGGGTGACCTGGGTCCACCACGGCTACGACCTGTCGAGTGGCCACCGAACCAACTTCCGGGCCGAACGCCCCGCCCTCGGAGCCGGCTGACATGGGCGGTCCCGTGCACGCCGGTCCCCTGATCGAAGGTCCGCTCCATCACGGCCTCTACCCGGCCACGGTGAAGGCGCTGGCCGGCGACCCCGAGAGCCGACAGCGGATCGAGGTGTCGTTCGACTGGTTGGCCTCTTCCGACGGCGGTGAGCCGCCAACCGGGTGGGCCACCGTCATCACCCCCTACGCCGACGCCGACCAGGGTTTCCAGATGCTGCCGGAGATCGGTTCCACGGTGGTGATCGGATTCCAGGGCGGCCACCTCGATCATCCGTATGTGGTCGGTGCGGTGTGGAACGGCCAGGCTTCGGCCCCCGAGTCGTTCGACGACGCCAACAACAAACGCCTGATCCAGACCCGGTCGGGCAGCCGCCTCGAATTCGACGACACCGCCGGGGCCCCGAAGGTGTCGATCACCACCCCCGCCGGTCACGAGGTGGTCATGGACGACGGCGGGATGAGTATCACCATCCGTTCCGCGGCCGGGGCCAAGATCGAGCTGACGGCGGCCGGCGGTGTCTCGATCGAGGCGGCGTCGACCGTGGACGTGAAAGCGGCGCTGGTCACCGTCGACGCGGCGATGAGCCAGTTCAACGGCATCGTCACCTGTGACACGTTGATCGCAAAGGGCGGCGGCATCGTGTCGCCCATGTACACCCCCGGCGCCGGGAACGTGTGGTGATCCCGTGAGCCCGGCCAACGTGATGCTCGCCCCGTCGACCAAACCCAACGCGGCGATCGCCTCCAGGGGTCAGGTGGCCCACGACTGGCGGCTCGTCGCCCCCTGGTACCGGTGGGCCCGCAAGGACGGCCTGGAGCCGGAACGGGCGGCGGGGGCTCGGCGGCCGGCGTTCCACAAGTTCGCCTCGACCGACTTCGTCACCGACTACCTGGCCGACCCCCAACGGTCGGTGCTGTTCGACCCCGACCTCGACGTGCTCCAGAAGATGGTGAAGATCTCGACGAAAGAGGGCAAGGTGCCGTCGCTGTTCAACTGGAGCCGGGAGCCGACCAAACGGCGCAAGTTCTTCCTGCCCGCCCACCAGCGTTTCTACGTGGTGTCGATCGGTCTGCACTGCGACCGGCCCGGATTCCCGAAGGTCGACCCGTCGAAGGTGGCCGAGGTCGGCTTCGTCATCAGGCGGGAGCGGGTGGAGGTCGCCGACGAACTCAAGCCGGAGGCGGCCAAGAAGATCCACGACCTGGCTACGGCCCGGGCCAGGGCCCGCTCCCAGACCCGCCTCATCCAAGCCCGGAACAAGGCCCAAACCCTCCACCCGTTCCGCACGCCTGAGAGGGACCGGGTGCAATCGGCCGCCGCCGCGCTGCTCAAGGCCCACCAGCAGGTGGACAAGGCCAAGCGGGAACTGAGGAGCTGGGCCGTCGACGCCGGGCTGGAGGCGATCCAGGAAGGATGGGTGGAGACCGGCGAGGGAACGTTCGGTGCCTGGGTGCCCGCGGAGGATCAGCCGTCGGAGATCATCGAACGCCGCTATCCCATGCGGCTGCTGACCCCGGACCCCGACGACCCCGCCCACGCCGCCCTCGACGGCACCATCTACTGGGCCGTCATCCCGACGGCCGGCGACGAGGTCGGTCTCGACGGCACGGCCCGTTTCAACCAGGACGACCGCTACCGCATCCAGGTGTACGCCCGCGAGAACCGCAACGGATGCCCGGGCGAGGTGGTGTGGTCGGCGCCGTCGGAGGCCTTCAACCTGGCTTCGTTCTTCGACCCCGACGGTTGCAGCCTGCGCCCGATCGACATCCAGCTCCCCGATTTCCGGCAGCTGGAGGCCAGCGGAGCCAGACCGTCGGTGAAGTTCACCTCTCCCCCCGGCTCGGCTCCCCACGCCCTCGAGACGAACGGCTCCCTCGACAGTCAAGGGACGGAGATCTGTTTCTGGTTCATCCCGTTGATCACGATCATCGCCATGTTCGTTCTCAACATCTTCCTCCCGATCGTCGTCTTCATCTTCCAGTTGTGGTGGATGCTGAAACTCAAGCTCTGCATCCCACCATCGGCCGACGTGGATGCCGGACTCGAGGCCGACATCGGTTTCGAGCCCGGCGGGTTCGACGCCTCGGTCGACTTCGACGTGAAGATCGGGGCCGACGGCGACGCGACCGCTGTCATCGAACAGCTCGCCAAGATCTTCGACCCGTCAGGCAAGGCCTACCAGGACCACCCGCCGCCGTTCGAACCCGAGTACGACTTCGCCGACCAGATGACCAGCGAGTTCAGCTTCGACTCGATCATCCGCATGGCCATGACCCACGGCTACGACGGCGATGCCGAGAACTTCACCATGGACTTCAGCCGCGACCCGCAGTACACCAGCCCGGTCACCCGCGATCAGGTGATCCCGCCGATCGACTACACGGGGGCCGTGTCATGACCATCCTGCAGCAGCGGCTGGGCCGGGGACCGGCGTTCCCGCTGGTGCCGAACCCGGTGCGGAAATCGCTCGACTACCACCAGGGATCCCGCAAGGTGCGGGAGTCGATCGAGCTCATCCTGATGACCGAACCGGGGGAGCGGGTGATGCGCCCCGACTTCGGGTGCGGCCTGCGCCGGTTCCTCATGGAACCGAACACGGTGGCCACCCGATCACGGCTGGAGCGAACCGTCACCCGCGCGCTGGAGCTGTTCGAACCTCGGATCAACCTGCTCGACGTGCGGGCCATCCCCGGGGATGAACCATCACTGGTGAACCTGTCCATCCGGTTCGAACACCGGCTCGACGGCAGCGAGGGTGTGCTCGTCTACCCGTTCTATCTGGAGGCGTCCGCCTAGCGCGTGACCGGAGAGGTGACCATGTCCTCATTCCCAACCCCGATCCTCGACGACCGGTCCTACGCCCAGCTGCGTGACGAGCTGATCGCCCGCATCCCGGTCTATGCCCCGGAGTGGACCGATCATCACCCGTCGGATCCGGGCATCACGCTCATCGAGCTGTTCGCGTTCCTCGGTGAGAATCTGCTGTTCCGGTTCAACCAGATTCCGGACGCCACGAAGCTGGCCTTCCTCAACCTGTTGCATCTGCCCCGTCGACCGGCCCAGCCGTCGACCGGCATCGTTCGCCTCGACACCAAGGCCAACACCGGTGTCGTCGTGAACCTGTCGTCGAGAGTGCTGGCCGGGGAGGTCCCGTTCCGAACCCTCGACGAGGTGACCTCGTGGCCGGTCGAGGCCCGCCCAGCGATCCGGGCTCTGGTGGCCGACGAACTCGACGCCGACACCCAGGAGTACGTCAACCGGGCCGCGGCGTCGGTGAACACCACGTCCGACGACGCGGCCCTGTACCGGACCAGGTTCGGGGCCAAGGACCCGATGCGGCCCGGTGGCGACGTTCTCGACCCTGTCGACGCCATCGACGGCACCCTTTTCGTCGCCCTCACCACCGAGGAACCCGACCTCACCGCCATGGCCGGCGGTCTGCTTTCGATCGGCGTGGTGCCGAGCCGGGCGGTGCCGACCATGGCCGACCGGGACCCGTGTCCCGGTGAGGGGGCTGAGCCGATCGCCCCGCCCATGCAGTGGCAGATCTGTACCACCACCCCCGTGGCCGACGCCGAGGATCCCGACTCGGCCGATCCGCTGTGGCACGACCTCGACGTGGTCGCCGACACCTCGGCCGGCCTGACGGTCGAGGGTGTGATCCGTTTGCGGTTGCCCGCCGATCTGAGCGACATCGGCATCTACGTGCCGAACGAGGTCGACGCCATCGGTGCCGGTGACCAACCACCCCTGGTCGAGGACCCGGCGATCAACGATGGGCTCTTCGCCTGGATCCGGGTGTTCCGCCCGACCAGCGGAACGTTGCCGGCCATCGAATGGATGGGGGCCAACGCGGCCCGCGTCGAGCAGACCACGGCCGCCCAGGCCGAGTTCCTGGGTACCGGCAACGGTGAACCGGGCCAGCAGCGCTCACTGGTGAACGGCAACGTCGTCGGCGAGGTCGAACTCGAGGTGGAGGAGCAGGGTGCGCGGCGCTGGATTCCCTGGGCCCAGGTCGACGATTTCGCCGGATCGGGTGTCGACGACCGTCACTTCGTGGTCGACGCCCAGGCCGGGACGATCACCTGCGGCGACGGACGGCGAGGCCGACCATGGCAGCTGGGGGAACGGATCCGGGTGCAAGCCTACCGCCACGGCGGCGGGGCGAAGGGAAACGTCGGACCGGGAGCGGTCTCCAAGACCAACGCCATTGACTCGTCGGTCGCCGTGTCGAACCCGCTTCCGACCCGAGGCGGCGCCGATGCCGAGCCCCTGACCGACGCAGTGGCCCGCATCCCCACCGAGTTCGCCCGCCGCGACCGGGCGGTCACCGTTTCCGACTTCCGGCAACTGGCCGAAGCCACTCCGGGGGCTGGGGTGGCCCGGGCCGAGACACTGCGCCTGTTCCACCCCGACAGTCCCACCGTGCAGGTGCCGGGAGCGGTTTCGGTCGTGATCTGGCCCACCGTCGACCCCGCACATCCCGGCGCCCCCCGGCCCGACAAGCCGACCCTCGACGCCGTGTGTCGCCACCTCGACGCCCGCCGCCTGGTGACCACCGAGGTTCACGTGATTCCCCCCACGTACCGGCGGATCGCCGCGTCGGTCGGCATCTCGGTGAAGCCCGGATACGGCCTCGAAAGTGTGCGGCGGTGGGTCGAACTGGTGCTGCGCCAGTTCCTGGCCCCCGTGCCCCCGTACGGTCCCGAAGGGCGGGGCTGGCCTCTCGGCCGTCCGGTGTTCGCCCCCGAACTGGAGGCGGCGGCGCTGCAGGTCGAGGGCGTCGAGTTCCTGGTGCCAGGCAGTGTGCCCGGGTCCCCCTGCCTGCTCGGCCTGCGGCTGGCCACCGAAACCGAACCGGGCGTTTGGTTCGAACCGCAGAACCGCCAGGTCGACCTCGAGAACTGGGAGGTTCCGGAACTGGCCGAGATCACCGTGATCGACGGCCCGGCCCTGGAACCGGGACGCCAGGTCGACCCGCCGGTGCCGTCGGGCCGGGCCGTACCGGTCCGCTCGCCGGTGGAGGTGTGCTGACGTGGAGGTGTGCTGACATGGCCGAGGCGTCGTCCGTCGGTCTCCCGGGCCCCGCCGGAGGTGCCGTCGCCGGTCGAAAGGCGTCCCTGGTCGCCACCTGCGACCAGTGGGTGCGGGCCTCCCACGATCGCACCGCGGTCGACGGAGCCGACGGCGTGCTCATGTTGTCGTGGGACCCACCCGACCCGGTCCCCGCCCCCGACGGCGAGGACTGCCTGGCCCGCGGTCTGGCCACCGACCGGCTGTGCCGGATCTACCGGCTGGGCGCCACCAGGGTCGACCGCCAGATGGTCGGATCCACCGCGGCCGGACTCGATTACGGCAGGCTGCCCGACCCGGTCGTGATCATCGGTGATCCATCAGCCCCGGACGAGCACGTGCCGGGCCCCGACTTCACCGCCCAACCGAACTCCGATGTGGTGGACGGTGTCGGCATCGCCATCGACGACGACGACCGGCTGTATGTCGCCGATCGGGCCTCCCGGACCATCTCGGTGCTCGATCTGTGGAGCCGTCGGCTGATGCGCACCATCCGGACCGACGTTCCCGGCGCACCCGATCGCCACCCGGTCGACGTGGCGGCCGCACCCGACGGGACGGTCTGGGCCCTGCTCGACGGCGCTGGCCCGGGCGGTCCCGGCCTTCTCCGATTCAGCGCCACCCGAGGTCCGACCGACCAGCCGGTGCCCGCCTCCGTCGACGACCTGCCGCCGGGGGCCGTTCCGGCTCGGCTGGCGATCCTGGCCGACGGAACGCCGGTGGTGACGTTCAACGACCCGGCCGGCGGCAGCTGGATTCTGGCCGGGAGCCGGGAACCGCGCCTGATCGGCCGGATCTCGGACATCGTGGTCGACAACGAGGCCGCCGTCGTGATCGCCCCGTGCCCGTCCCCCGACGGGTCCGCCACGTTGCGCAGACTGACCCCCACCGACGACGGCTGGACACGCAGCCCCCCGCTCGACGCGACCGGCTATGACGGCACCGGGCTGGTCGTCACCAGAGACGGCCGCATCGGCTACGGAACCGCCGCCGGATTCCGGCTGGCCGTCATCGGCAGGGTGAACTACCGAACCGAGGGGCGATGTGTCACGTATCGCCTCGACAGCGGCGTCCCCCTCAACAAGTGGGGCCGGCTGTTCATCGAGGCCTGCCTGCCCGAGGGCACCGACTGCCGGGTGGCCACGATCAGCAGCGACGACGAGTTCGCCTCCGCCTCGACACACGCCGACGCCGAACCGGCCCACTGCGAGCCCTACGAGCGGGGCGAGACACCGCCGCTCCCGCCCGACTCGATCCTGCCCAGGATCGAGGACATCACCGGTCGCCTCCACAAACGCGATCGTTCCTCGACACCGTGGTGGCCCACCGACCCGGCGACCGGTCATTCCTACCACGTGTTCGAGGCCCCGGTGATGGCCAAACCGGGGCGCTACCTGTGGGTGACGCTGCGCCTCACCGGCAACCGGCGCCGATCGCCCCGGATCCGGGAGCTTCGGGTGGAGCACCAGGCCCACGGGCTTCTCCGACGGCTGCCGGGGGTGTTCTCGGCCGACGAGGAACAGGCCGATTTCCTCCACCGCTACCTGGCACCATTCGATGGGCTGCTCCACGATCTCGAACTCCGGTCGAGGTGTCGTGACATCCTGCTCGACCCCCATGGAACCCCCGCCGAGGCCCTCGATTGGCTGGCGTCGTTCTTCGGCCTGGCGCTCGACTCCCGGTGGGCGGAGGCGGCTCGACGGCAGCTGATCGCCGAGGTCGTGCGCCTGTACCGCAGGCGAGGCACCACCTGGGCGCTGTCACGGTACATCGAGCTGTTCCTGGCCGGTGACCGGGCCGCCGATGCCGGTGCCGCCCTGGTCAAACCGGTGATCGTGGAGCACTACCGCCTCCGGGGACTGGGGGGACCGTTGTTGGGCGCCGACCCCGCCGTCTCCAGCCGCTCGGTGGTGGGCCACGGGTTCCGGGTCGGGGGCGAGGTCGGCAATCCCGACGACACCGTGCTCGAATCCGGCCGCGGCGCCGGGCCCGGCCTGAGCGGCGACGACTCCTCCGCCTTCTCCTCGACGGCCCACCGTTTCACGGTCTTGATTCCCCGGTTACTGGGTGCCGAGGAAGAGGCCACGGTGCGTCACATCCTCGATGTGGAGCGCCCGGCCCACACCACCTACACGCTGTGCACGGTCGACGCCGGCATGCGGGTCGGCCGCGGCCTGCACGTCGGCTTGTCGTCCATCGTCGGTCCAACCGGAGCGTTCGAGGGGGCGGTGACCGACCTGTCGCTGCTCGGACGGGGAGCGATCGTCGGTGGACCGACCACCGGCATCACGGTGGAGGCGGGACGCCTCGGCCACAACACGAGAGTCGGCTGACGGGCGTGTTCACCTCGACCGCATTCGCGACCACCGCAAGAACAACGGCCTCCACAGCAACGGTGACGATCGACCGGTTCCACGCCCGCTACGACGGAATCGATCGGGAGGCGAGCGGACGCCTCGACCGGGCGATGAGCGAGATGGTCGAGTTGACGCTCACCCGGGCATTCGCGTCGCGACGGCTCCCCGACGTGTTCGCCGTCTGCATCCCGACCCTCGCCGTGACGGTCGACCTCGATCTGGACGCCTCCCTGCAGGCGTCGGCGCAGCGGTGGGCCGAACGAGTGGCCACCGAGGTCTCCGAGGTCGTCATGTCCTGCCACCGGTCGGGTTCGGTCCCGTCGGGCGGTGGCGCAATGACGGTTCGCCGGCCCGAGTCGGGCGCGGAGATCGTGATCTACCGGCGCGAGCCCGACGCCGTCATCGATCTGGTGGCATCGGTGGCCTCGGGCGATGGGAACCGACTCTGGGCCTGGAATCAAACCGGCATCTGGCCCCGCTCGACGTTGCCGAGCGTCGACGATGTCGCCGTGCTGCTCGCCCGCCGCGCCGTTCTGGCCGGACCCGTGCTCCAGGCGGTGAGCGGACGCGGACCGGTGCCGCTGTCGGCCAACGGCTGGCGGGTCCTGGCCCGAGCCGTGGTCGACGCCCTGGGCTGCGGACCGACGGCTGCGGCCGCCTCGGCGCTCGCCGCCGCGCCGGACGGGATCCGCAGCCCTGACGGCATGCCCGACACCCGCTCCGATCCGACCCTAGGATCGCCCGGGTCGACGCCCCTGGCCCACCCGACGATCGCCGGGATCGTGCCACGGGCCATCTGGACCGACTCCACAACAGAACAGCAGGCCGCACTCGCGATACTGGGCCTGTCCGCCGTGGCGCCCTCGTTGGTCCGCAGCCCCCACGCCGTCAGGGCCGTGATGGCGGCGACGGTCCCGCCGCCGCCACACGGTCCGATGGCGGCCGACGGATCGTCAACGGCCGAGTCCCTCACCAGTCGCCGTGATGTCGGACCGGATTCGGGCGTCGAATCGAGCACGGGTTCGGGTATCGACGACCACACCCGCGCATCAACCCATGGGACCGACCCGCAGGCCGATCCCCGAACCGCCACAGCCATGCCGGCGGGCACCGATGACACCTCCGACTCGCCGACCCGCGCCGGCGGTCGGGAAACGACGGTCAGCGAACACGGTGGCGTGCTGTTCCTGATCCATCCCCTCCGTGAACTCGGAGTGGTCGACGAGCTGGTCGCCGCCGCACCGCTCGACCCGTCACCGGCTCTGGCCGAGATCGTGTCGAGCGTCACCGGGGTGGCTGCCGACGATCCAGCGGTCCTCGCCGTCACCGGTTCCATTCCGGACGGCGGCGAAGCCGGGGCCCGCCGGCGAGCGGTGCGGACGGTCGGGCGAAGCCTGGTCGACGATCAGGTCGCCCGGGTGACGGCATATCTCACCGAACGGCTTGGAACCGATGACATCGACCGGATCTGGCCCCGCCCGGCGGTCATCGACCGCAGTCCAGGCTGGATCGAGGTCGAGCTACCCCTCGACTCGGTCGATGTGGCGATCAGAGCCGCCGCCCTCGACCTCGACCCCGGTTTCGTCTGGTGGCTCGGATCGGTCGTGAGGTTCCGCTATGCGTGAGGCGGTCGGGCCCCGGCCCGCTACTTTCGGGTCGGCCGCATCCGATGCGGCGCCGTCGTTGAACGGCCACCGCCGACCGCCGGCCGACGACGTGATCGCCAGGATGGTCAGGCGGCTGGCCGCCGTCACCGTTGCCGGTATCGACGATCCGCTGCCGGCGGCCGGGCTGACCACCCTGGCTTCGGGCATCGTCCGCGAACCGGAGCCGGGCGATGAGGCCGTCGATCGTTTGACGCGGGGCTTCGGGCTGTCGCCGTTCGAACGAGACCTTCTCGTGCTCATCGGGTTACCCGAGGAACACGACTCGGTGACCATGGCGGTCCGCCGACTCAACCTGCTGGGCGAACCGTGGATGGCGCCCGCCACCCTGTCGACCGTCCTCGGCCTCGATCACCGCGGTCAACGTCACCTTCGAAACGCACTCGACTCCGGGCCGTTGCGCCGCCACGGCCTGGTCGTCGTGAACGAAGCCCAACCGTTTCCCGAGGCGTCGGTTCGGTTGCTCGACGGGCTGTGGAGCGCCATTCGCGGCGGCGGCCGCTGGCCGGGCGGTCTCCGACCGCAAACGCCGGTCTCGTGGGCGATCGACCGGCCCCAACCGGATCGGGTCGAGTCGCTGTTCGAAATCGTCGGCCGCGTGGCTGACGCAGCCGTCGGCTCGGCCACCGATACCGTCGACACCTTCGATCGTGGCGCCTGGATCGTGGTCGTTACTGGCGGCGGTCGATCGAACGCCGATCTGGTTGCGGCATTGAGCGCCGGCCTCCAAACCGCATCGTCCACCCCCCGGTTCTTCGATCCCGAGCAACTCGGTCCCGATCGCGACCCGGCCGTTTCCGCTCATTGCGTGGTCCGCAACGCCATCCCGGTGATCACCGGTCGCCCCGCCCACAACCCGCTGCCCGGTCACCCCGGCCCGATCGTGATCTGCGTCGACGACCTGCACGGTCTCGACCTCGATGACCGGCCGGTGATCGCGGTCGATCTGGGCCCGAGAACGATGGCCGAGGACATCGAGATGTGGCGACGCCTCGTTCCCGAGCTCGCGGATGTAGGGGCTCCGGCCGCCCTCGCCGGTCTCCTGCGGGTCGACGCCACCCGGGCGGGCCGGGCCGTTGGTGACGCTCGGGCGACGGCGCAGCTCGACAATACCGACGTGACTACCACGATGGTGATCGACCAGGTTCGCCGGCGGTCGACGACCACGTTGCCGCCGAGCGTGCAGCTGGTACGACCGACGGCAGGCTGGGAGGGGCTCGTCACCACCGACCGCAACCTCGATCTCCTGGCGTCCATCGTCGGTCGGGTCGCCCACCAGACCCGGGTGCTTCACGACTGGCGGTTCGGGGACCTCCCCGGTCGCCGCCACGCCCGGGGGGCGAGAGCCCTGTTCGTCGGTCCGCCGGGAACGGGCAAGACCCTGTCGGCCGAAGTCGTCGCCGGTGTACTCGGCCTCGACCTCCTCGTGGTCGACCTGTCGGCCCTGGTCAGCAAGTGGCTGGGTGAGACCGAGAAGAACATCAGCGAGGTTTTCGACGCCGCCGACCGTTGCCAGTCGGTACTGTTCTTCGACGAGGCCGACGCCGTGTTCGCCCGACGGACCGACGGCAGTGACGCCCAGGGCCGCTGGGCCAACCTCGAGACGGCCCATCTGCTGGCCCGGATGGAGAGCTACGACGGGCTTGTCGTGCTGGCCTCGAACCTCCGGGGCAACATCGACGAGGCGTTCATCCGACGCCTCGACGTGATCGTCGAGTTCGACGAACCGAACCTCGATGAACGGCGGAGACTCTGGCGACAACATCTGCCGGCCACCGCCCCGACCACATCCGACGTCGACCTGTCCCAGCTCGCCGAGCTCTATGGAATCACCGGCGGTCTGATCCGAAACGCCGCTCTCGACGCCGCCTTCCGGGCCGCCGCCGCCGACCACCCGATCAGCCAACTCGCCCTGGTGACCGCCGTCGAGCGTGAATACGACAAAGCCGGCAAGACCTTTCCCGGCATCCCCCGAAACCTCCGCATGCAGAACCGCCGACCCGGCCACGAACCTGGAACTGAAGGAGCCTGAAATGGCTGTCGACCTCCACGCCCGAGCAACAACACAGCGGGATGCGCTGGCCCTCGTGGTCACCGACATCAGCGACGCCCTGGCCGCGGCCCGGGCCGACCTCACCCGCCGTCACGCCGACCCCACCTCGGTGGCCACCGCCGACCTCGCCACCCAGCTGGGAGCGGCCCAGCACGTGGACGTGGTCCGGGCCCGCCTCGGTGCGGCCAAGACCACCGAGGCGGGTATCCGCGCCGCGCTCGCCAGGATCACCAACCCGGCCGACGCCCAAACCTTCGAAGACGACTTGCGCGACAACCTGATCGAGCAGTCGACGTTGCGGGTGGAGCTTCGTTCGGCCGTGGAGCGCAAGGAGGGGGCCGATGCCAAGGTGGCCGGCCTGTCGTCGCTGCTAGCCGACGCCGAGGTGGAGATGCAGAAGGTCGACGCGGCCGTGCTCTGGGGCAAGCAACGGCAGGATCACACCTCGGCCCTGATCGACCTGCTCAATCGGGCGCCGCTCAGCGACGCCGCCGCCACCGCCGCCGCCATTCTCGCATCGAGCGGGTTCGGGGCATCCGAAACCAGGCTCGACGATCTGCTGCCGGCCGCCCTCCTGGCCAGGGCCGAAGCTCGTTTCGACGAGGCCGACTCCGTGGCCGTCGAGGCAGCGGCGCACGCCGCCGTGGCCGACGAGGCGGTCGCCGCACTCGACAGTAAGGCCCACCCCACCGCCGCCGCGGTCACCATCGCCCGCCGGGAGTACCTGACGGCCGAGAACGCCCTGACGGGCTATGTGCAGTCCACGCCGGCGGGGTTGAACGACGCCGTCGGGGTGCTCGAAACGATCGCCGGACAACCCGACCTCTCGGCCGCCCAGGCCGACGCACTGAACCCTGCCGACCCCACCCCCTTCGAGGACGCCATCGCCGCGGAGTCCGATCTGGCCTCCGCCCTCACGCAGCTGGCCGAAGCCCGGCGAGCGGTCGACGACGCCGACCTCGGCGTGCTGATGG
Source organism: Acidimicrobiia bacterium (assembly GCA_029863385.1). Lineage (GTDB taxonomy): Bacteria > Actinomycetota > Acidimicrobiia > Acidimicrobiales > SZUA-35 > JAHELU01. Next base: position 36,132 of record JAOTVU010000008.1, on the reverse strand, counting down.
ACGATCCCGGCGCCGACCCGGCCGGCGCCCGGACCGCCCTCGACGACGTGATCAACAACACCGTGGCCCCGGCCCGCGCCGCCTACGACACCGCCGCCCGGAACACCCTCGACAGCTGGGAAGTCGAGGTGCCACCCGGTCTGTGGTTGGCCGTGCGCGATTTCGTCGGATTACGACGGCGGCTGACCACCACCGCCGACTCGGACACTCTCACCGACCTCATCGCCGCCCTCGACAGCGCCGAGGACAATCTCGGGACCGCGCTGGACGCCGCCGACGTCGCCGTCCGTCAACGACTCCATGTGCGGCTGCACCAGACGGCCCGTCGCAGCACGGCCGACGCCGCCGGGGCGACGATTCCGGACCGCCTCATCCACTACGTCCGCGGCGACGGCCCGGCCGGCCGCACCGCGGCCGAACTCTGAGCTCCCCGCTCGAGTCCCCTTCACGACCCACCGACGCAGCCAAGGAGCCTCCGTCATGGCCAGCCCCGATGTGATAGTCAACGGCAGCGACCAATGCGGCGATGTCGCCCTTCCGGTAAATCCGTTCGTGTCCAACCGCTACCACTTCGGGATGCTGCTCGGAGTGGCCGATCTCGAAGCCGAGCAGGCCTACCACCGGGGCAAGACCTGGCTGCACAACGCCTGGCTCCAGGGATCGGGCTGCGTCTGGGGCCTCGAGGTGCAACTCGAGGCGTCCCGCAACGAGGTCGTCGTGAAACCTGGACTGGCGATCGACGGCCACGGTCGGGAGTTGAAGGTGTCGGCCGACATGTGCGTCGACATCACGGCCTGGTTCAAGGAGCGCCGCCCCGACGACCTCGACATCACCGACAACGGCGACGGCACCCTCTCGTTCACCGTTCATGTCGAACTCTGCCACGACAGCTGCCTGGATCGTCCGGTGCCGTCAATCGCTGAACCCTGTGAAGGCGGCCGTCAGGACACCGCCTACTCGCGGGCGGTCGAACGGGGCCTGCCCAGGATCGTGGCCGGACCCGTACCCGACGATCCGCCGCCGATCTATCCGCTGGTTCGCCAGTTCCTCGGCCACCTTCCGGTGGTCGACGAGGTGGTGACGGCCGCCATCGACGAGGTGAACGCCGCCGAGCCCGCAACTCGCCCAGCCGCCGCGCTCCGGGCCTTTCGCAGGCTCGCTGCGGTCGACACCATGGCCCTCGGCCCGCAGGAGGGGGCGACCGGCTGGTCCCCGCTGGCCGGCGACGGCTGCGTTCCCCTCGCCCAGTTGGCAGTCCACCTTCGAGACGACGACGGCACGCTGTCGCTCGTCGTGGCCGACGACCAGGCGTCCACGGTCGACAACACCGTCCGGCCCACGCTGCTGCGCACGTCGGCCATCCAGGAGTTCCCGGTCCATATGCCGTCGAGCACCACGCCCGAGTAGGAAGAAGAAACAACGATGTCCACCGTCACCCAGTCCCAGAAACCGATGGAGTTGCTCGGCTCCCAGACCGGTGTCAACGTCATCGACCCGTCGACGATCCTCACCAGGCTGTGGTACTTCGACGGGCGGTTCCTGCGGGCCGACGGCTTCCGCATGGATCAGGACTACGTCCGGTCGCTGGTCGCCCTGTCGAATCAGGCCGTCGGCCACGGCTTGGTGTCGGGGTTCACCCCGTCACTGCCGGGTGGCGACCGTATCTCGGTGACCGGCGGCCTCGGATTGGCCCCGACCGGTCGCCCGGTGTATCTGCCGTCGTCGGTCGACCTGTCGATCGCCACGCTGATCGACCGGTCGAGCGGAAACTTCAATCCCGCCGTGCAGCCGGCCCCCGGCACCGCCGACTTCTCGCCGTGCCCACCCGAGGCGCAGGCCTCCGATATCGAAACGGCATCCAACAGCACGGTCTACCTCCTCACGGTGGCGGCGTCGGAGGCGTTGTGCGGCGAGGAGGAGAAATTCGGCCGGCTCTGCGAGGACGCCTGCGCCGCCGAAAGCGACCGCAGCGTCGCCGTCGAGGGGGTGCGATTCCAGGTCCGTCCCCTGCAGTTGACGCTGCCGCAGAGCCAGACGGTGCCGTTCACCGCTCTTCACCATCGATCCCGGGTGGCCTCGGCGTACTTCGCCGCCGAACGCAAGGCGGTGGCGTCCACGATCTCGGGTTCCGGCCTCAAGTCGGCGGTCTGGTGTGCGGGAGCCCCCGGTGTCGGGGGTGAGGAGCTCCCGCTGGCGGTGTTCGACCGGGTCGGCGCCGTCACCAGCTGGCTCGACGTCTGGACGGCCCGCCGGGAGATCAACGAAACCAATCCGCAGCGGTACTGGAGCCGGCGGTTCGCCATGCGACCACTCGACGTGTTCTGGGCCCAGGTGCTGCAGTTCCAGTGTCAACTCCTCGCCCTCGGCTCCCGGGGTTCCGACGGGGGCGGCCCCGACGATCCGTGTGCGGAGGAGCGGGTCACGCTGCAGGCGGCCTCGTCGGTCATCAACTCGTTCCTGGCCCGTTCTGCCGACGAGCTTGCCACCACTCGCTTCGAAGCCCGCTCGACCATCGCGGCGGCCGAGATCGGCGAACTGCGAGGGACACTTCCCCGGCTCGCCCAGGATCGTCTCCTCGAGCTGTCGGACCTCATCGGCAAGACCCTCACCGGGAAGGCGCCGACCGCCACCGGCTCGTTGCTGCTCGACGGCGGACTCTGCTGCCTACCGCCGGCCGGATACCTGCCGGTCGATCCCGAGCGGGAGATTCGAGCCCAGGTACAGGCGTACATGGGCCCCGGTGTCGACCTCCGATTCTGCGCCGTTCGGCCCGACTTCATCCCCGAGGCGCTGCAGGAAGCCCAGCACATGGACCGGATCTCGCTGACCGCCGGCATCGACGATCCCGACGACATCGAGGAGGTCGACGTTCTGGTTCCGGATGGGAGGATCGAGGAGTCGCGAGAGCGGATCGACGCCTTCCAGGGCATCGTCAGGATCGGTCCCGACGGCGACGATCCCGACCGGGCATCACTACGGCTGAGGGTGATCGGTCGCCAACAGCCGGGCGACACCTGGTCGTGGACGATGGCCGGACATTCGGAGACCCGGCCCGGTCTGAGATTGGCCGACGTCAACCTCGCCACCACCGACTTCATGCGCGGTCGCGACATCGCCGACGCCGCGCTCCGGGAGCGTTTCGTCAACCTGCGGGAGAGCGGCGCCGACTTCAACACCCGGCTGTCGACCGACGCCGCTCGCCGGTCGCTGCTGGGACTTCGAGCCAGGGCCGGTGCCGCCGACCTCGCCGCTGCCGCGGCCGATCAGCAGGAGATCATCAGCCTCTGGCTCGACTTCGAGTTGCAGGACGATCTTCGCAACGTCTCGATCGGTGACCGGGTGAACGCCCGGATCGCCGGCACCGTGCATGCGGCACGGTCCGACGAGGAGGACCTGCGCGACTTCCGGTATCGAGGAGACCTGGTGGTGACGGCGTTCCGGCGCCAGGCCAACGGAGCCGTTCAGGTCCGCACGAGCTTCACCGGCTTCATCGACCGGTTCCTGTACGAGTCCGGTTCGGTGCAGGAGGACGACTCCGTCTCCACCAAGGGCTTCGAGATGGAGTGGACCTTCGACCAGGCGTCTCGCGGGGTCAAGCAGCTAACGATGGCGATGGACCTCGACAAAGACACCCGCAACCCGAGAACGCTCACCCTCCAACTCCAGGAGGTGGGGTCGCCCCGCCGGATCAGCGGCACGCTGGTCAATGTGGGTTCGCTCGGTGAGAACGAGCCGGTCGTGTTCAGGCTCGCCGACGGGAGCATCGAGGAGACCGGGGGCGCGCTCGACCCGGGCAGCTTCGGGCGGGACATGGCCGACGGGGTCATCGACGTGATCGGATCCGCCATGATCCGTTCCGGTCGTGACGCCAACTGGGGCCTGGTGGCGGAGCGCAGGATGCGCGGCGACAGCGCAGGCGGCGGGACGTCGCTGGTGCGATCCGACCACGACTGGGTGATGTTCCACCGTCGCCGTACCAAGGTGTGCGCCGGCGACGTGATCGAGAGGCCGTTGGCGGTCCGCACCTACCGCTGGTATCACGTCGATGTCCCCAACATGACCGACGAGGCTCGGAAGCGGATCCGGACGCTGTTGGCGTCGACCGATCCGGTGCGGCGGGCCGCTTTGATCGCCGAACTCGATTTCTCGCTGGTATCGAACCTTTCGTTCCAGGAGGACGGTGTCGATCTGGTGTCGTCCCCGGTTGCGTTCCGGGCCGACTGGTCGGCCAGGGTGGCGAGCAAGGCGTTGGAGGCCGCCATCGTGGCCGATCCACCCACCGGCGACGGTCCGGTGGTGGCTCTCGGCCGTCTCAACACCGGCCTGACCACGATCGCCGGTCTGATCGACATGACGCCGCTGCAGCCACCGGCCGCGGTCAACGAGATCCCGGCGGAGTATCAGTCCAGAGGGACCGATGGCGTGGTCTTCACCATCGGGTCGTCGCCGGTCGAGGTCGACACCGCCTCCGCCTTGCTTGTGCGGGTTCCGATCGAGGCGCTCGATCTGGTGGCATCCGTCAGCGGAACGATGACCATGGACCGTTTGCGGTCCGAGTTGGCGAACTTCAACGTCGAGGACGGCGACTTCTTCCTGGCCGAGTACGCCGGCGACGACGTGGAGAACAAGGAGGAGGTGTCGGCATGGTGGGGCGGCGTCAGACTGGGTGCCTCGATCCTGTTGGGCACGCCGAAGACGATGACGGGCGCCGCCCGGGATCGCTGGCTCGGCCCTCGGGGTGAAGTGATGACGGAGATCCTGGGCGGGTCGGAACGGCCAGCGCTGCTGGACAGGACGACCTGGGAGATACCCGAGGCCGATGTCGTGATGGTGCTGGGACGTGAACGTGATGGCGCACGGTTCGACGACGCCGTGTTGGACGTGGTGTTGACGGCGCAACCCGACTTCCGCCGTCGGGAGTTCCAGGTGCTCGAAGCGGCACTGCTGCAGACCCATCCCACAGCGGACGAGCTCAGGAGCCTGGCCGCCGATTTCGGGGTGGGGATCGACCGCATCGACTGGACGCAACCCATGGGCGAACTGGGGCGGGACGTCCTTCGGGTCGCCCACGAGACCGCCGGCTACCGGGAGATGGTGACCGAGGTTCACCGCCGCCACCACGAACGCTGACCTGCCGGGCGGGACCGCCGCCTCAACCGCTCAGCACCGCTCGGAGAAAGGCATCGGTTGCCGTCGCCACCCGCTCGAAGGTCAGGTCGGATCGTCCGACGGCCTGCCACGCGGATGTGCCCAACGGGCCGTTCAGCTTGTCGAGCAGCGAATCGATGTCCCACCAGCGTTCGTACGACCCGTAGACCCGCTCGTCCGTCAGCTTTGTGTAGGGTCGAGAAAACGATCGGCGGCCTCCGGACCCACAGTCATGGCTAGATTCCATCGACAGTGGCCGAGTTCGGCGTGGGGATGGCCGACGCATGCGTTGACCCAGTCGACGACCGCCGGCGTCTTCGACCACAGGATGTTCAGGGGGTGAAGGTCCCGGTGGAGGAGCACGACGCGGCCGTCGGCCAGCGACGGTGGCTCCTTTGATCGATGAGAGGCGATGGCTTCGTGCCAGACACCGGGGTCGCCCCAGCTCGGCGGCCGTACGTCGGCCGGGACCCATGTCCGCCAGGGGCTGAGACGGTGACCGGCGGGCAGGGGAGTGGCGGCGATCTCGGCCGCCAGTGCCGCCACCGCTGGAACCCGCTGATCAAGATCCTCCCGATCGATGACGATTCGACCGTCGAGCCACGTCATCAACAACCGGCCGACGTCGGGTTAACAGTCCGCTGCGACCAGGGTCGGCGCCGTCAGCGGTGTCCCACCCAGAATCCGAAGCGCCTCGGCCTCCCGATCGATGATGTCGGGTTCGCGTCGCAGCAGCGCTCGGTCGTCGATCACTCGAAGGACGAGCGGCTCGGTCCGATCCGCAAACCGGCAGCGGATCACCGTCGACGCGGCTCCGCCCACCAGACGGTCGTGGGCGACGACTGCGGAGCCGACCGCATCTGCAACCCCCGACAGATCCGTGGTCATGTCGATGAAACGGGATGAATCCGGGGGCTAGGGCACGCACGAATCCTAGGCTGAAGACAGACGGTCCCGAAGGGAGCAACAGGATGAACGAACCGCCGAAGTGGCTGGCCCAGGCTCGGAGCCAGTGGGCCAACACCGGTCGGGCCCGGCCGCCGTTCGCCGAGGAACCGGGGCCGGGACAGGAGTCGGTGTGGGATTATCCTCGCCCTCCGGCTCTGGTCACCGACGAACGCCTGGTTGTCGTCGGCGATCCCGACGAACCGCTGGCTTTGACCCGTAACGCCCTCCGGGTGCTCGAGACCGCGAGTCCGCCGACGTTCTACCTCCCGCCCGGCGATGTCGACGTAGAGCGGCTCGTCGTCGTCCCAGGCTCGTCGATGTGCGAGTGGAAGGGGCAGGCCCGATACTGGGCGCTCCCCGATCAACCCGATGAGGTGATCGCCTGGGACTATCCGAAGCCGTTTCCCGAGTTCGAACAGCTGGCCGGCTACCTGTCCTTCTACCCGGGTCGTATTGAGTGTCGGGTCGACGGCGAAGTCGTCAGGCCCCAGCCCGGCGGCTTCTACGGTGGGTGGATCACCGACGAGATCGTCGGCCCGGTCAAGGGTGAGCCCGGCACCGGGGGCTGGTAGGGCTGAGCCGATCAGACCTGAGGATGGTCGGTGAGCCACCGCGTCGGATGACGGGCGATGTTCGGAGGCGACGTCGAGCAGCGGATGGCCGACGAAACCGTCACTCCAGTCGAGAAGGCCGAAGTCGTCGAGTCTGGCCATGCGGCTCCGATGGATCCGCTGCTCACCCCGACCAGACGGCCGACAGGGCACCGCGCCGTCGGGGGCCACCACCACCAGCGTTGCCTGGCGAACCCGCCGCTCGGCGGTCACGGCGGTCACGGCGGTTTCGGCGTCATGCCTCGGGGTCGTTGGCCAGCTCGATCGGCATGCCATGCGGGGTGGCCTCGGCCGCCCGCTCCCAGGCCGCCGCCACCCGATCGATGGCGTCACCGGCGGCGACACCCTTGGCCGCCAGGATCGCCTGCAGAGCGGCCGTCCAGTGCTCGTAGTAGTCGGAGCCGTCGGGCGCGGCTTCGGGTCGGCGGACTTCGACCGATAACGCGTCGGCCCATTCGGGCCACGTGAACATCCCCTGTTCGTGGAGGTGGACGGTCAGGGCGAACACCTGGGCCTGCCAGGGTTCGGTGAACGGCTGCCGGTCGTCGAGCACGCTCATCCGGGATGGGCCTCCAGGTAGGGCTCCCAGGCGTCGATTGAGACGGCCACGCCGGCCTCGGCGTCGGCACCCCACAGTTCGGTGCCGTCGAAACGGACGGTGTAGAGCCACTGCGGTTGCTCGCCGTGGCCGTGGGCGTTGGAATCGGGGAAGACGTGGCACCCGTGGACGGCTTCGACCACGCCGACCTTGCCCCGGGCGTAGCGGGGTAGCCGGGTGTGGCCGTGCGGGTTGATGACCCGGGTGCGGACCCGATCCCCGATGGCGAATCGGGCCTCGGTGGTGGCGGGACGATCGCACGGTCCGCCCCGGCGGAGGGTGGCCGGGACCCGATCGGCGGTGAGGATGCGGGCCTCGCTCGGCCCGGCGGCGAGCGACCGTTCCGACGCCAGCTCCTCGGTGGTGACCACGCCGTGGCGAACCAGGAGCCGTTCGAGACCCTTCTGCCAGATCTCGTAGTAGGTCGAGCTGTAGTAGTCGGCCGGATGACGATTCTCGCGAGCGTGGCGGCTCTCGTCGAGGTTCCAGTGGCCGAGCGCACCGGCGCACAGGGTCATGCCCAGCACCCGCTTCTCCCACTCGGCGTGGAACCAGGGTTCGTCCACCTCGGGTTCGACCGGGCCGAAGCCCATGAGCCCGCCGACGTCGTGTGGGCCGTTCACCCGGTCGCCTCCGTCGAGATGCCGGCCGCGGCCGAAGCGGGCCGGTCGGCCACAGCCGTGCCGATCATCGAGTCGCGGCTGACCAGCTCGGCCAACTCGCCGGCCGACCAGCCGTCGGTGCCGTCGGGCCGCATCGGGATGACCAGATACCGGAGCTCGGCCGTCGAATCCCAGACCCGCACCTCGGTTTCGGCAGGCAGCTCCAACCCGAACTCGGCCAGGACCGCCCGCGGTTCCATCACCACCCGGGACCGGTAGGGCGGCGACTTGTACCAAACCGGCGGGAGGCCGAGCACCGGCCACGGGTAGCAGGAACACAACGTGCAGACCACCACGTTGTGCACGTCGGGGGTGTTGAACACGGCCTGCATGTGCTCACCCTGGCGGCCGATGAAGCCGAGCGAGGCGATCGCCTCGGTGGCGTCGTCGGCGAGCCGTGCCGCGAACTCGGGCTCGGTCCAGGCCTTGGCCACCACGGCGGCACCGTTGCGCGGCCCGACGTCGTTCTGGTAGGTGTCGACGATGGCGTCGATGGCGGCCGGGTCGATCAATCCCTTCTCGGTGAGGATCGTTTCCAGCGCCCGCACTCGGGCCTCGATGGGCTTGAGATGATTGTCGGGTTCGCCATCGCCGTGGTGATGGCCGTGATCATGGTCGTGGTTGTGATGATGGTCGTGGCCCACGAGCCAACTGTAACCCATCACCCGAAGCGACGATCAACGCCGCTTCGCCGTTAGTATTCGCCGCCTTGGCTGCGGTTCTCGGTTTGTTGTCGGCGCTCGGCATCGGGCTCTCCGACCTGTTCGGTCGACGGGTGGTGCTGGCCGCCTCGGCGGTGACCGCGGCGACGGCCATGCAGCTGTTCTCCGCGCTGGCCACCCTTGCGTTCGCCGTTGTCACGGCCAGCCCCTTCGACATGGGTTCGTTCCTGTGGGGCTGCCTGTCGGGCCTCGGGATGGCCGGCGGAATCACGTTCTACTATCTCGGGCTCCAACAGTCGACGTCGACGCTGGTGGCGCCGATCGTGGCGTCGATGTCGGCGACGCTCCCCTACCTCTACGCGGTGAGCCGGGGCACGCCGTCGTCGTCGCTGGCTGCAGCCGGTGCTGTCGTCGCGGTGCTCGGGCTGGTGTTCGTGACGGGCGGTGCCCTGTCCCGGGAACGGCTGCGGGCCGGGGTGAAGTTCGGAATCCTGTCGGGCCTGTCCTACGCCTCGGCCGCAATCTCGTTCATCGAGGCGGCCAATGTCGAGGGCTGGTGGCCGCCCGTCGGGCAGCGACTGATCGGCCTGCTGGTGCTGCTACCGGTGGCGACGATCATGGGCCGACGACACTTCCCGCCACCCGGCCAGCGGGTCAACGGCATGATGGCGGGCTTGCTGACCGCCGTCGTCTCGGTCCTCTATCTGGCCTCGCTCAACCGGAACGCCGCGGTCGGTGCCGTGGCCCTGTCGACGTTTCCGGTCTTCAGCGTCCTGATCGGTCGGGTGTTCTTCGCCGATGCCCTGCAGGAGTCACAGGCGGTCGGGATTGCCCTCGTCGTCGGGGGGATGGCGATGCTCAGCCTGGGCTGAGCAAAATCAGGTGGCCTTGAGCGCCTCGGCCGCCTCGATCAGACCTTCCCGACCCACCGCCCCGATCTTGGTTTCGACCGTGCCGTCGTCGTTGATGAACGCGAACGCCGGCTGGGAGAACACGCCGTAGCGCTCCCAGATCACGCCGCCCTCGTCGATGATGTGCTCGAATCCACCGACCTGATAGGTCTCGACGAAACCGCTGATTGCGTCGACGTCATCGCGAGACGCCACACCGATGACCCGGACGTCGTCACCGAACTGTTCCTGGGCCGACGCGACCGCGCCGGACTCTCGCTGGCATGTCGTTCACCAGGGCGCCCAGAACCAGAGGATCGTGTCGGTTCCCTCGAGGGAGTTGGTGTCGATCTGGCCCCCGCTGACCGTGGGTAGCACCCCGATGGCGGCGACCTGGCCGTCGGCGCCCAGTGATTGGTCGTCGTCGGCGGCGCACGCCGAGAACAGGAGGGCGGCGACGGCAGCACCGGCGATCACCCGCTGAACTCGATCCCGATTCGATCGAGCGGTTACCCGGTTCGTGGTCATCGGGTTCGATCCAGCGCTCACGCGATTCGTGTTCACCCGGCTCATGGTAAAGGCTCTGCGTGAACGCGGGGGATGGGTCACGTGGTCGTAACCGGCCACGAGTAGTCTTGATTCCCGGATCGAACATACATTGGAACGCTCCCGGGTATGGGCTCGGGAAACAACATGCCGCGTTGCTCACGACGAGTGGTCGACCACGGCGAACGCACGAAGGAGCAAGCGGGCGAAATCATGGAGATCACCAACCCGCTCACTGCGCTGGCCGTCATCATGTTGGCCGCCTCGATTGCCCAATGGTTGAGCGCCCGGATGCGGCTGCCCTCGGTCCTGTTCCTCCTCGCCGTCGGCGTGGCCGCGAGCCCCTTCCTGGACCCCGACGAACTGTTCGGTGAACTGCTGTTCACCGCCGTTGGCCTCGGAGTCGCCGTGCTCCTGTTCGAGGGAGGGGCCAGCCTCAAATGGCGGAACATCGGCTCGGCCAAAGCCCCCGTCATCCGCCTGGTGACGGTCGGCGCCCTGCTGACCTGGGCCATCGCCGCCATCGTGGCTTCGCTCGTACTCGACGTCGACCGCGGGCTTGCGTTGCTGATCGGGGCCATCCTGATCGTGTCGGGCCCGACGGTGGTCATGCCGCTGCTGCGGGTCGTACGACCCCGGGAGCCGAGCGCCTCCATCCTGAGGTGGGAGGGCATCCTCATCGATCCGGTGGGAGCCGGTCTCGCCATCGTCGTGCTCGACACCCTGCTCGAGGAACGCGGTCTGCAGGAAGCGTTGCTGCTGATCGTGACCACGTTCGGCGCCGGTCTGCTCGTCGGCCTCGCCTTCGGCTTCGCGGTCATCGAGGCGCTGCGGTTGCGGCTGATCCCCGACCATCTGCAGGTGAACCTGACGTTGGCCGTCGTCGTCGGCTCCTATGCGATCGCCAATCTGATGCGGCCCGAGGCCGGTCTGGTGGCGGTGACGGTACTCGGCATGGCCTTCGCCAACCAGCGGCGGGCGCCGTCGGCCCATATTGTCGAGTTCAACGAGCACCTGGGGGCGACGATTCTGGGTGTGCTGTTCATCGTGTTGGGAGCCCGGGTCGACCTCCAGGCCGTTTGGGACAACCTGATCCCGAGCCTCGTCATCATCGCGGTGTTGGTGCTGATCGCCCGCCCGGTCGCGGTGTTCGCCTCGACCGCCGGCACGTCGGTCGACTCCCGCCATCGACAGTTCCTGATGACGCTCGCTCCACGCGGCGTCGTGGCGGCGGCCGTCGCCTCGCTGTTCGCCGTCGAGTTGGATCACGCCGGTGTCGACCCGGGGCCGTTGGTTCCGGTGGTCTTCACGGTCGTGGTTGGCACGGTGGCCCTGGCCGGGTTCGGAGCCAAGTCGGCGGCTCGCCGGTTCCGGGTCGCCCGCCCGGAGGCCAACGGCGTGGCGTTGATCGGTGGCGGGCCGTTCGCCATCGGCCTGGCCCGGGAGTTGCTGACCGCCGGAGTGACCACGATCCACGTCGGCTTGAGCGACGAGGACGAGCGGGCAGCAGCCCAGGAGGGGCAGCTCGTCTACCAGGGCCGTCTCGACTCCGAAGAGTTCTCCGAGGCCATGACCGAGCTCGGCATAAGGCAGGCGGTCGCGCTCTCGGGTATCGACCACCTCGACATGTTCGCCCTCGGCCAGATCGCAGAGGTCGTGGGCTCGGAGCATCTGTACGGTCTGTTCGACCCGTCACGGCAACAGGAGGACGTGGCGTCCCGGGTGATCTCACCGGTTGCGGTGCTGCCTGACGAGTACACGCCGGAGCGAGTGCATCATTTGACCGAATCGGGCGTGGGTGTGCGCACGGTGATCGCCTCGTGGGCCGGGCTACCCGGATGGCTGCCTATCTGTGGCATCGACAGCCGCACCCTCCAGGTGATGTTCAATGTCGACCCGGACCAACTGGCCGACGATGATCTGGTCATCCAGATCGGCCCGGGCCTGAGCACCACCTACGCCTATCGTCAGCGGTAGTGCGTGGCCGCCGCAGGCGCTAATCGCTCGGCGCATTCGGCGCCGGCCAGTAGGATGGAGGACCCTTCCCGGGGCGTTTAACTCAGTTGGCTAGAGTGTCTCCCTTACAAGGAGAAAGTCGGGGGTTCGAGTCCCTCAACGCCCACGGCCACAACGGCTGAAACCGGCTGAAAATGGCGGGTTTCAACGAAGGCGATGTGCTCACCTCAGGCGGCTCGAGAACAACTGGGACCCTAAGCCACGTTGTCAACGGATGTCTTCGTCATCCGTTGGCCGTCGAATGAGGGCCCGAAACACCACCTCGCAGGTAGGAGACGGCCAGATGAAACGCCGTCGGGAAGACTAGATAGCGGGCTGCAAAGATTGCGTGCAGTGCCGCGACGGGTTGGGGCGGCTGCCCTGCCTCAAGAAACGAACGCAGTCGGTCACCCGCAGCTTGCCGATCTCCTTCGCCTGAACCCGGCGATCACCACCTTGCCCAGCCACCCCTCCGTGACAACCTTCTTCGGTGCACGGTGCACCTTTCGGCTGATCGGCCAACTTCGTCTCGATCGCCTGCGTGACCACAGGGGTTGTCACGTTCGGCGTCCTCGCCCTGAAGCTCCTTGAGCGCCTTGAGGGCTTCGGTCTTGTGCGACGGGCACGACGTTCCCGGCGGCGACGTTTGCCGCCAGGGCCGATGGGCATGTCGACGTGCGCGATCCAGCCATTGCTGTCACGCAAGACCGTGCCTTCGTCTCCTGCCCGCTAGCTCATGCCGCTTCGAGGTTCGAGTCCTCCACCGCCGCTCATGACACAGTGGACCCCAGCCAGACGAACGAGCCCTCACACCGACGAGAAGCGAGAGTCCCCTTGTCTGTTAATGCGGCTGCCATGAAGCTGTAAACGTTTGCCCACAGCCATACAACGCCCGAGCGTCTAGATTCTGAGTCGTGAGAATCCACCACATCGTCATTGCGATGCTCATCGTCGCCCCTGCCTGCGGCTCCTCCGGGGAGAATTCAGGTGGTACGACCGAACAGGTAGGGTCTATTGCTGAGGCCTCGGAGCCGGAAGAGACGCTACCAGGCGATCCATCGACGGGGGTGACAAGCGTCGATGACACGGCGCCCGCCGGCCCCGAGTCAGACGCCGACGAATCGGTTTCCATAGTCATTCCTGAACTCGTTGGGATGCAGGAATCTGATGCAACTGAGCTTCTTATTTCGATTAGTCTTGAAGACATTTCCTACATCGAGCAGCCGAGCTTGGGCCCGGAGGGCGTCGTCATAAATCAGTTGCCAAGGGCAGGGTCTACCTATAGGTCGGGACCCATTACCTTGACCTATTCCATACCACTACCCGACATGCCAGATGTAGTAGGCATGAGAGTGGGAGAAGCAGAATCGCTATTCAGGGATTGGGGAGTAGATGTGCGAACTGAGTTGGAGTTATCGGACGAAAGGCCAGATGGCGAGGTCTTAAGTTCTGTCCCTTCCGCGGGCGAACGCGTCGGTTCTGAGATTCAATTGAACGTCGCAGCTGCACCGGTGGCTGGAAAGCTCGGGACCGAAGATGCGCCGCTCTTAGACTATGTCATCAACAACCGTTCTTACGGCAGTTACACCAACAAACCCGCGGAAGTTAATGGCGAGTTGTACGAGGATTCACTCCTCGCTGAGTTGTCGCGATATACAGAGGCGGGTGATTCGGCCTATTGGGACTACAACATCAGTCGAGATTGGAACCGTCTTGAGGCCGTTGTAGGTATCACCGACGACAGCACGTTTGAACAGCGGGCGAGGTTTCGAGTGGTTCTGGACGGCGATGTCATTTGGGAACGCGATGATGTTGGCTTTGGTGAAGAAGTGCCTGTAGCGATCGATATCTCGGGTGGTCTTCGGCTTAGACTTGAGGTGGTTGCCCTTGACAACGGCGAGGTTGGTATAGCTTGGGGTGCTCCCCGGCTGCTAGGCATCGAGGGTCGTCCTGGCAGCGGGAACTGAATCGTCGGGTGCAGATGGCCAATCGAACGCAGATGTCCCTTCTAGCAGCCTAGTCTCGCTGGCGACTCTGGCCTCAATTGTAGCCGTCCCCCTCGGCATCGCTCTGAGTGGCGCATCCTTTGTCGACGTACTGATCGCGGCGACGATACTGTCAATTCTCGGCGCTGCGGTCCTGATTTTTCTAGGTACGCCGAAGGCCAGAGCAATCGGAGCCGCTGCAGGTCTTGTCCTGTTGGCATCGGTAGGTTCGTTGTTTGCGATGAGGCTGGCGGGGTCTGACGATGAACTTGCTCAGTCGGATGACAATGACGTACTAGTAGATCCCACGGATTCATCTGACAACGGGGAGCGCAATATTCAACCAGCGACTGATAATGTTTTGTCGATGTTTTGCTCGGATGTTGGATCGGTCGATCCGATCCTCCTGTCTGGCACATCGGGTCCTAGTCCTCGAATCCTCGCTATTGAGGGCCAGCCAACTGAGTTGGACACTGTCGGTAATGATCCCAACGCGCGCGGCAACTATGTGGTATTCGTTGAAGAAGATCGGGCTCGATTGAAGATCGTCGAGCTAGACAGTGGTCAGACTGTCGCGACGAGAACCTTCGAAGGGATGGTTGAGTCGCCATCTATCTCGGAGAGTGGTGAGACGGTGGTCTTTGTCAGGATCACTGAGGCTGGGAGTGCCATCGTGAGGTGGCAGCCGCTTGTCGACCAGGTATCCGTCTTGCATGACCCGTCTGGACGGGTCTCGTCACCTGCAATCTCCAACGATGGCCGACTGATTGCCTGGGTTGAGGGTTCTTCGACGGGCGAGGAGATTTACGTCGGGGAAGTGGGCTCAGGTCGGATAGTGTCCACAGCAAATTGGACGGGGATCGATCCGTCCTGGTCGCCTGATGGTAAAGCCGTAGCCTTTAGCGGCCCTTTTAACGACGGAAGGGCGATATTCGTCCGGTCCTTGGAATCCGGCTCCGAGAAACGAGTGAGTCATCCGGCGGACGCTGCGGACTCGTCTCCAGCTTGGTCGCCCACCTGCGTAATAGCGTTCATACGATCGACGGGCGCTTCGGCAAGTATCTGGACGGTTGACGATCAGGGCGAGAAGGGGATCGGATCAATTGGCGCAGTGACCAACGTTTCCTATGGTTGGCTGTGAATGAGGGCCTCGTCGTCAGCGGCTCGATGGGTCGTATGAGAAACCTGATCGCAGTTCCGTTTTTGAAGGCACGGAGCCTGCCAACCGCTCATACGCCTCCACCGGGGAGAGGTCCAAACATTGGCCGCTCCGCCGATGTTGACGAATCGCTGAGTGTATGAACCTCCCAAGAAGCTAAACGGGCGATTAGCGATGCGGCTATGCGTTGGGACCCGAACTGGGACCCAACGGGCCCGCGTGCGCCGATCTGCGCCCGAGTGCGAACGCCCTCTTCAAGCGGGATCCCGCACGCCGCTGCATCCCTTGGGTGCGCTTACAAGGAGAAAGTCGGGGGTTCAAGTCCCTCAACGCCCACAACGGCTGAAACCGGCTAGATTCTGCGTGTTGGCGCCGCCGAGCTTGGCCCCGAAGATGTCGGCCCCCTTGTGCGACCGGCGCCGCGGCCACGTCGAGGAGCGCGCCCAACACGAGGGCCAATAGCCGCCGCAACCGGCTAACTCCCGAGGCTGCTGAAAACAAACCAGGAACATGCGGAACACTCATCCGAAGACGCAGCGCGCCACGCCGTCGGCGCCATTGCCGCTTCTCGCCGCCCGAACGCGGAAATGCGCCTCGTGGAGCCTGCGATGCCCTATTCATCCTGTTCTGCGTCCGCCCCGGCGACGATCAGCGGGAAGGGACTTCGCTGGCATTGTCTAGGGAGCCCAGCCCATCTCGGCCAGGAAGCTGTTGGCGATGTGGAACAGCATCTTCTCCTGCTGTGACCAGTCATCGGAGTCGCTTTCGCCCAGGATGACTTCGAGTCCCAATACTTCGTCGGAGTCCTCCAACCAGAATCCGTATCGACCGAAGGCAGCGCCTCCAGCGATGATGCCATCCGGGAAATCGGGATGTCCTGAAACAGATCCAAGGGCAATTCCATCGTGGTCGGCCTCCGAGTAGTCGCTCGGGGGCGAGAATTGAGAGGGAGTGAGATCTCTCGCAATGACATGCCCACCTCCGGTCGGGATCCACGTGCAATAGTCACTTCCGGGGAGGTCCCACGCCGACCCTGACGGCTCAGCAGCAGCTACGTCTCCTTCCCAGTCGATACCCGACAGCGCATATGCTTCTCTCACGAACTCGGTGACCTCATCCGTCGAGACCCACTCACACAGGTCGTCGTCAGCGAAGCGGAACACCTCTGCCCCACCACCCTCGTCATCATCGCCACAGGCGACAATCAACAGGCCACCGACCAGCAGAACGGCAACTACGGCCAACACACGCCAAAGCGGTTCGCTGTGCTCACGTCGCACGGTGGGCCTCCTTGCGGTATCCGTCGTCATGCTCACCGACCGGCGCAGCCGGCGAAAGAGGCTTTCGTCCTTGTCCGCCGATCCCGCTGTCACGGCCGAAAGAGATGACCTTGCGACTCGATGGGCGCTGGCATTCAGACATGGACGCGCTGGCTGTCCGACGAGGATTCGACAGGTGGCTCGCCGTGGTCCTGGAAGGTCTGAGGGCCTACTACCCAATGCCCGACGAGGACGTCCGTGACGTCATTGCCGATGGCAACGGCGTTTGCATCCTCTCCATCCAGGCGCTGGAGCAGGGCGAGCACGACACTATCAGCGACACATCGGGTCGCTGTGCAGGCAACTGCCGGAACCGGGTTGATCAGGCCCCGTCAACGTGGATCTGCGCGGTACAGGGTGGAGAGCAGAGCCTGGGCAATGGAGCAGACCCCGTCGTCTCGTTGCCGCTGGTTGTGTACGGTCGTGGCAGCTTCCGCAGGGGAGCGTTGAGTTCCTCGGTGTAACAGGATGCGGCGAGGTCGGCGTCGGCGGTGTTGAGGGATCGCTCGTACGTGGCCAACACGTCTTTGATCTCCGCCTCGTGGTTCTTCGTCATGGTGCCTCTTTCCAAAGTAGATTCCATGGAATATAAATCTGTTATTGCTTGGATTCATTCCATGGAAGCTACGTCCGAATCGGTCAGCTGGTTCGCAGGCGGTCGACCTCGCAGGAGGTCGAAGCGCCCGGGAGCCGGTTGATCTCGGTCCCGGGTCGGAGTCTCGACGCTGATCGAGGTCCGACGAAAGTCGGGGGTTCGCGTCCTTCAGCGCTTGACTGGAATCGCTGCGCCGACGATCGGACGGGCCCCAGGCAACGGGACCGTCAGAGACCTTCGAGGAGGATGAGATCGGTCTCCGAACACGCCTCGCGCAGCTGCCGAGCCTCGGTGTAGGCGTCGGAGTGATAGAAGTGTCGGGCCGTCTCGAGATCGTCGAACTCGACCACGATCGTCAGTGGCTTCATCGACCCTTCCTGCACCTCGCCCGATGGGCTGCGGACCAGCACGCGTCCTCCATGTTCTTGGATCGCCGCGCCCGACATCGGCCCGAACTGCTTGAACGCTTCCGCGTCGTCGACCCGGATGTGGGCGACGAGGTATCCCTTTGCCATCGATGATCTCCTGTTGGTGAGCGGGACCCGATAGTACAGGCCGCACGCCACCGACGTCGGGTGGCGGTCGCAGCCGGGACCCGAATACCCTCGGCTGCGTCGATGGCGCCACGACTGTGTTCGCGCCGGCGTGTCGGCGCGGGGGCGGAGCGATGCCGGATGTCGAGTTGACGTTCGACATCGGCGAGGACGGCGTCGCCGTCGGGGCCGGCGACACCGCCCGTACGCGGTTCGCGGCGGCAGTGGGTCTTGGTCAACGCCGTGCCGGCCGAGTGGGTTCTCGCCGAAACCGGAGCCTCGTCGCTCGTGATTGCCTCGATGGGGCCGCCGTGGCCGGGCTCGGCCAGACCACGGGCATCGAACGGGTGCTCGAACGCTGTCCCAACGGGGTTGCGTCACGAGTGACACGGCCGGCCGAAGTACTGTTCGCACTCCTCCTCGGTCATCGTGCGCGTCACCGTGCTCACTGCGATCCTGACCAACTCGGCCGTGTCGAACGTATGGACCGATACGTGGCCGTTGTCGTGGAGGTAGATGTGGGGCTCGGTCGGGTGAAAGGCGACGCTGGTGATCTGTCCGGTCCCGCCGAACTCTGCCACTTTCCTGCCCGTTTCCAGTTCCCAGAGCTTTGCCGGTTCGTCCCAGGCATTGGTGACTATGAGCCTGTCGTCGACGCTGACCGAGATCTGAACGATGAATTGATCGTGAGCCTCGATCCGGCGGATCAGTGCATCGTCCAGGTCCGATCCGTTCAGGAGCGCACTGAGGTCGTAGACCATCACGGTGCCGTTGGCCGATCCCGTAACGAGGTGACGTCCATCAAAAGTCGGGCTGAACGCAACACCACTTTCGTTGTCGGGTGGAGCGAAGCTGTTGACCAGCTGACCATTCTGCGTGTCCCAGATCCTCCAGTAGGGCTGTTGCCCAGTGTTGTTCGTGGTGAACAGGTGGCGGCCGTCCTCGGTGAAGAAGCCGATGTGCAGGTACGGCCCGACGTCGAGTTCATGGAGAATTTGGCCGGTGTCCGTATCGACCAGGCGGGATGGTTCGCCCTCCCGACTGAGAGCCACCAGGCCGCCGTCGCCCGAAATCGCCCGGATGGACCACTCGGCCGGCGACCGATACGTGACGTCCATGTCCGGCGTGGCCCACAGACGGTTCTCATCGCCGAGGTACCCGGCAAAGAACGACCCGTCGCGGTTGATGACCGGATACTGCCAGAAGTTCGGGGCGTTGCTCCACTGCCCGCCCACGACGACTTCTTCATCGTCGATCGCTTGAACGACGTAGTCGTCGGTGAAGGTCTGCAGGAGCACCTCGCCCGTACTGTCGAACGCCAAGGACCAGGTGGTCGGCATCGGACTGGCGAAGCCGGCGATCTCGCTTCTGGGACGCGATGAAGTGTCGATCAGGGTCACCCTGTCCGTGCCGGCGATGGCCAGGAGGTCGGTTCCGGCGACGTACTCGTAGTCGTGGACGAGACCACGGTCGCCGAGCACGGGTTCGAGCAGTGAACCGTCGGTCACCGAGATACGGGCCATCACGCCTTCGTTGCCGGCGGTGATGACCTCACCGTCGGGGGACCACAGCGGAACGAGGGTCCGGCTCACCTCGGATTGAGACCAGACCTCTTGTCTCGAGGTCAGATCCGCAACACCAACCTGATTGGGGTTGGCGTAGGCAAGCTGTGTCTGGTCGGGCGAGAAGGAGAAGCCCCACGGCTCGATCGACAGATTGGAAAGTACGAACTCGTCCTCACCGGTGGTCGCATCGACGACAGCCGCTTCGAGCGGCGAGGTCGGGTCGGGGTCGGATATCAACCGGGATAGGGCCAGCAACCGACTGTCGGGCGAGAAGGCAGGAAACTCCGATCGCACGCTGTCAAGGGTGTAGAGAAGATCCCGGTTCTCGAGATCCCAGACCTTGATCACGCGAGGATCCGAGTCGGGCAGCCTGAAGGCGGTGGTGGCCAACAGCCGGCCGTCGGGGCTGACAACAGTCCCGATCGCATCATTGTCCTCCAGCGAAAGATCGAGGCGCTCATCGAACGTGTAGTGCGCCAGCTCCTCCCCGTCCCATTGCAGATTCACGGTCATGATCTTGACCTGATCCTCGTGGTCCAGGCGCACCACCAGCTCGTTTGAACCCACGGTGTCGACAGCCACCACCTGAGCACCGGTCTCACCACCTACGGCCACGGGGATGGCGGCCAGTTCCTGCTGCGTCATCGGATCCCAGACCGCCAACTCGCCCGGATTGTCGCCCCTCGTGTAGAGGTGCTCGCCCGACAGGTCGACGGCAAGGATCTGTCCACCGGGAAGCTGCCCCATGACTTTGTTGGCGGCCAGAGCCCGGCGGAGTACATCGGTCACCTGACTCGGAACCTGCGACGGGTCGTCGTGCAGGGAGACGGCCTCCGCCGCCAACATGATGGCCAACTCCGGATCCACGGCAATGTTGGCCTCTGCGTCCGATGTCAACGCCCGGGCCGTGGCCAGATCGCTCTGACGACTGGCATCCCGGGAGCTGACCGCGGCGAGCAGCGCCAGGACCGACATGACGACGGCGACGACCACCGACGACCCGGTGAGGAGGCGACGGCGGCCGCGTCGGCGGTGCTCCAGGTGGTCGAAACGCTCGACGGCCCGTTCCAGGAAGGTTCGCTCGCCCGGTGTCAGCGCGTTGTCGGGATCGGAAGCCCACTCCCGGAACTGGCTGAGCCGGGTCCGATCGGGCAGGAAGTCGTCGGCTTGGCTGGAATCCACCCATTCGTCGAACGCTGTCTGGAACCGACGTCGAACAACCAGATTCTGACGTCGATCGTCGATCCACCCGGCCAACTGGCTCCACTCCTGCAGGACGGCTTCGTGTGACACTTCGACCGTGGCGGCCCCGGTGGTCGGGTCATGGTCGAAGGCCAGCAGACGGACTCCTCCGAATCGGTTGAGCACCTTGTTGAGGATGTCGTCGGGGATGTCGAGAAGCTCGAGATCGGTCCGCCGAACCGGTCGCCGGACAACGGTGTTCTCGTCGACCACCGTGACGAGATTCAAGAAGATACTTCGGGCGGCCTGCTGGGACTGCTCGTCGAGTTCGTTGTAGACCGCCGCCGCCCGTTGGCCGATTGCGCCGAGCACCCCGCCGTGGCGTCGATAGGAGGCAAGATCGATACGACCGTCGTCGGCGGACTGGGCGAGCTCGGTCAGGGTGAACTGCAACAACGGCAGGGCTGCGGCCTGCCCTTCGACGTCGGCGACGATCTGAGCCGTCACCGTCGGGTCGATGACCAGTCCGACGTTGCCCGCCGGACCCTCGACGGCTCGGGCCAGATCGGCAGCCGAAGGAACCGACAGCGCCATTGTCGCCGGACGAAGGCGGGGCCCGAGCCGGCCGTCCAACAGGGGCAGGTGAAAGAAGTCGGCACGCAGAGCGAGGAGGATCCGCGTCTCGACGTCGGGTCGATCACCGTTGTGCCGGTCACCGGCTCCCGAGTGGTCGACGGAGAGCACCAGGTCGATGAACTGCCTACGGTCGGACGAACCGACCAGCGAGTAGATCTCCTCGAACTGGTCGATGATCACGAGCCGTTCGTCGGCCGTCGCAGTCTCGACGCTCGAAAGAGCGTGGTTGAGGGCGGCAACCGGTTGCCGCCCAGGACGGATCACCTGCGTGGCCCAAGTGGACGTGTCGCTCCTGGCGTGCGAGCTAAATGCCGGTAGCAGCCCGGCGCGAGCCAGCGATGACTTGCCGGACCCGGATGGGCCGACCAGCAACGTCAAACGATGATGGGATACCAGTCCGACCAGCTGGGCGACCTCGGTGTCGCGGCCGAAGAAGTCCGTGGCGTCTCGTTCGGTGAACGCCGCGGCTCCCTTGTACGGATTCCTCGCCGGCGCCGACCCCCTTGTGCCCGAGCCGTTGTGTCGCAGTGCGGGGTCGTGAACCAGAATCTGGTGCTCGACAGCCTGCAAGTCCGGTCCTGGCTCGATCCCGAACTCGTCGATGAGCTGCCGGCGCACCGTCTGGTATACGGAGAGGGCGGCCGCCTGTCTGCCCAGGCGGTAGAGCGCAATCATGTGCTTGCTGCGCAGCGACTCCCGGAAGGGGTCCTCGGCCGTCAGCTCGTCGATTGTTCGGATGGCGGCCTCGTTGTCGCCCAGAGCCAGGCTGACGTCAACCGAGAGCTCGCGGGCCGACCGGTGGAGGTTTTCGAGACGGGCGACCTCCGGCCCGAGGGCCGACATGGCGGGTAGGTCGCTGTAGGGGCGACCGCGCCACAGCGCCAAGGCGCCCCGCAGGGCGATGTCGGCACCTTCGGGATCTCCGTCGAGTAGGTCGTTGGCCCGGTCCACGCTGCGCTCGAACTCCAGGGCGTCGATCGTCGCGGATTCACCCAGGTCGAGGCGATAGCCGTCGCCCACCCGTTCGATGGCGAGGCCGGCATCGGATCGAAGGTGCGACACGTAGGACTGCAATGACGATTCGACGGCGCCCGGGGCGCTGTCGCCCCAGACACCGTCGATTATCGTTGCCACCGAGACAACCGTGCCAGGCCGCGCCACGAGCAGGGCGAGAACCGCCCGTTGCTTCGGGCCACCAAGCGGCAGTTGCTTCCCTCCAGCGGTGACAAGGAGGGGCCCGAGAACCCCGACCTTCATGCCCCGACCCTCATGACTCGATCATAGGACACACCGCCTTGTGCGGACCATGGATCGGAGCCGCTCAGGGGTTTGTCGGCGGCGGCGCTCCCGACCCCTCCGGACAGACCACATCGGGGTTCCAGTCGCTGAACATGCCCGATGGATTCGGGTCCCAGATCCAGGCGTGGCCGATGTACCAGCCCAATGCCGGGTTCAGAATGTGCAGCTCGAGCTGGCCGCCGAACAAGACCGCTCCTGAGGTGACGCCCGGCCTGTCGTCGCGTTCCTCCGGATCCACCCACTCGACCGCGGCCAGTCTGACATCGCCGTTGGGTTTGGGTATGTAGACCAGACCCTCCGGTTCGAGCGGGTGCACGCCGGGTTCATCGATCAGGTCCCAGTTGAAGTAGTGATAACCCATGGCTCCATTGGCCGGATGCTCGATACATCCCGTGATGATGCCTCGATAGCCAAGCTGATAGCCGTCGGCCAGGGCTGTTTCCAGGTCGTGGTACTTGGCCGTTGCCCGACGGACCTCGGCCAGGTCGCTCTGGTTGGCGTCGACGGGATTGATGCTCACCATTGTCGCCAGCATCAGTCCTGCGACGGCGGTCACGACTGCCATCAGCGATATGCGGACCTTGTGACGATGGTTGGGGCAGTGTGCAACGTTCACTTCCATCTCCTTCCAGATGTTCTGGGACACGAGCAGGGGCCGAGCCCGACTCCGGTTCTACTACGCCCCGCTTGGAATTCGCTTGGAAAGGCTCGAGCGGACCGCTGTTGGGGCGTGATCGGTGATGGGTCTGCCTTGGGTGATGGTGAAATGTGATAGCATTCATTGCTATGACAACTCGCACCACCTTTACGTTGGACGACTCGCTCGCAGATCAGGCGCGTCGGCTGGGCGTGAACATCTCGGCTGCGGCCCGCGAAGGTGTGGCGGCCGCAGTGCGCGCCGCCTTGGCCGATGCTGATCGTGCTGCGTATCAGGCAAAGCCCGAGCGGGTGGATGAGTTCTGGGGTGAGGCCGAAGCCTGGGGTGACGAGTGAACAGGGGGGATGTGTGGCTGGCTGAAGTCGGCCGGAAACGCCGCCCGGTGCTCGTGCTCACCCGGAGCGAGGTACTCGACGTCCGAGCCCTTGTCACGGTCGCCGAGATCACGACTTCGATACGGGGGCTGGCAGCCGAGGTCGAGATCGACAACTCAGCCCTCGGACTGGACCGGGAATCTGTCATCAACTGCGACGGGCTGCACACGGTCGCTCAATCGATCCTCACCCGACAGGTTGGCTCGGTGGACGAGGCCACCCTTGGGCGTGTGTGCGTTGCGCTGAACTACGCTCTCGGTTGCTGAAAGCGCTTCGAACGGTTCGACCGCCCGGTCCAGCTGTGTCGTCAGTCAGCGCGCTCCGCTGTGGTCTGGCCGAAGATGCCGTTGGTGGACTCCGAGTAGACCACCTCTGTGCCGTCGTCGGCGAACGTCAACCGGAACGTGCCCCGCTCCACACCTCCAACGATCTGGAAATCGATGGCGAACGTGTCCTCGGCGCTCCATCTGCCGCGGAGTGCCAGAGGCACCGTGTCGGTCCTCGCGTACCGGCCGTCGAGTCCGATTGCGATCTCGACCGGTTCGCCGTTCACCCCGAGCGTGAGATACGCCGCGTCGCGCTCGAACCGCAACCCGAACGGAACGTCGCCGAGTTCAGGAGCGGAGAACTCCCATCGGGAGCCGGTGAGGGCCGCCTGTCGTTCGGGGACCGTGGTCGGCTCGGCTTCGGGCGGCTCGGCGGCGGCCGCCACCGCATCGGCCAGGTGACCCTGGGCGTCCGGATCTGGAGGCAGCGGTGTGTCCGAGATGGCGGCGGGGATCACGTAGCGAGTGGCAAGTTCCTGCGGTAGTCCGAACTGCGCCCCGGGCAAGCCCGAGGTGACGACCATCACCAGGTCGTGTTCAGGGCTGACGATGATGTACTGGCCGCCGTAGCCCAACGCCATGGCATAGCCGTCGTCGGTTATCCACCACTGGTATCCGTAGCCGCTCGCCAGTGTGTCTGCGGAGATGTGCTCGGTCGTGGCCGTCTCGACCCAGGCCGCCGGCACGAGCTGTGCACCATCCCACTCGCCATCCAGCAGGTACAGGTAGCCGAGCTTCGCCATGTCGGCCGGGTGCAGCCACAGTTCGCCCCAACCGATGGTGATCCCGTTCGAGTTCGCAGGCCACTCGAACCCACCGAACCCGAGCGGCTCGAACAGCACCTGCTCGGCGTAGTCGGACGCCGGCATGCCGGTGACCTCCGACAGGATTGCCGACAGCAGGAACGACGATCCGTTGCAGTACTCGAACTGCGTGCCCGGCTCGTCGCGCATGGGCAGAGCCAGGACATGCGCCGTCCAGTTCTCGCTCTGCTGCATTTCCGCCAGGCCCTCCCAGCGGTAGAGGTATGAGTCGCGGCAGTCCAGGCCGGTCGACATCGTGAGAAGGTCTTCGACTGTCATCGCCGCCCTGCGGTCGTCGACGGCGTCCGGAGCGTCGCCGGCAAGGATCTCCACGACCGGCACGTCGACCCCGGCGAGCAGGCCATGGTCGATGGCGATCCCGATCAGCGTGGCGACAACACTCTTCGTGCACGAGTGGATGATGTGGGGTCGTCGCCGCCGAACGGGTACCTGACGGCGTCCAGCACGACGTGACCGTTGCGCACGACCATCACGCTGTCGATGCCGGGCTCAGACGCCACCCGGCCGATCATGTCGGCCAGCATCGCCGAGTCCATACCCTGCTCCTCGGGTGTCGAGAGGGGCCACTCGTCGGTCGGGAAGACCGCCGGTTCGGAGAGCGCCAGCGTCGTGGTGGTTACGACGGTCGTCGACGGCGCAGTCGACGGCGCAGTCGTGGTCGAGGTGCCGCATGCAGCCACGGCAAGCGCCAGCACGCCCGCAGTGGCGAACCACTTCCGGGTCCTCATACCCAGACGATCGCCTCGAACGGCGGTATCGCGGTAGAGGCGTTGGTCCATCATGGCCGACGACGTGGTGTCGCATCAGGGGTCGCACGCTGCGGAGCAGCTCACCCCGAGGTTGCCTTCGGCAAACATCGCCGGCTGAACGTCGCAAGCGGGTTTGAAAGCTGTCCCGACGCCTACGCCGTTGGGGGCGGCGATTGACGGGCTGCTGAGTCGGGGGGAGTCGGAGGCGACGTCGAGGATGACCGACGGTTCACCGGTGGCGGCGGCATCGACGGCCTCGGTGCCAGCGGAGGCGGAAGCTCGTGCGCCGGAATCGGATCACCGACCGATGGCGAGGAGGGCTCACCGTTCGACTGCCTTCTGGCATCCCGTGCGATCAGGACGAAGGCGCCGACGGCCAGCAGCAGAAACGCGCCGGTGAACGCGCCGAGCAGCGTCGTCGACGTCCCGCCCCGACCCGGTTGCGAGTCGGCATCTCGAAAGTCGAGGATCCCGTCGCCGTCCGCGTCGCCCACCCCCTCGGCCAAGTCGCTCATCCCGTCGCCGTCGGAGTCGTCGTCGAGATAGTCGGGCACGCCGACGCCGTCGGAGTCGGTTTCGCCCTCCACCGCGTCGGCGATGCCGTCGCCGTCGGAGTCCGTGTCGATGTAGTTGGGCAGGCCGTCGCCGTCGGGGTCGTCCTTACCCTCGGTCAGGTTGGCGATCCCGTCGCCGTCGCAGTCGTTGTTGGTGCCGCTGGGCGGCTGGTCGTCGGGGTCCTCGAACGGATCGGGCACACAGGTACTGGTCGGGTCGGGGTCGACCGACGCGTCGTCGGCGTAGCCGTCCCGGTCGGCGTCGACGTCGTCGCTGGTGAAAGTGCAGATCACCTCGCCGCCGGCCGGCACCACCACCTGATCGCCGGCCACGGTGGCGCCTTCGCAGGCCAGGTCGACGTCGTAGCCGCTCGGCCCGGACTGGCGCAACGTGTAGCGCCCGGCCGGTAGTTCGGTCTCGGTCAACTCGGCGGCGCCGCTGGAGGCCGTAACCGAGCTGTCGTCCTCGGCAGTCACGGTCACCGTGAAGTCGGCGGCCGACGCGGTCCCGGGTGTCGGCTCATCGTTCACCGTCACACTGCGAACCGTGAGCGTCGCCAGCCCGTTGGTGGTGATCGTCAGATCATCGATGGCGAGGTCGGCCCCTATCCGCTCGCCCACGTTGTCGTACACGGACAACGCCACCTGCTCGACCGGGGCCACGAAGGTGAACGATGTCTCCCGCCAGACGAGACTCTGGGTGTTGGGCAGATCGCCGCTGCCGGAGCCGGCGATCCGCTCGGATCCGTCGAAGATGTTGAAGCTCACGTTGGGCAGCCGACCGTCGCCATGGCGGTTGGCATTGGCCAGCCAGCCACTGACGCAGTACGTTTGCCCCGGTCTCAGCCCACCGATGGCGGCGCGATAGATCTCCTGAGGCCGGTCGGCGACGTCGACCACCATCATCCGGCCCTCGGTGTCGTCGGGCGTGTGATCCTGGGAGGTGGGGAACCACCAGCCCCCATGGTCCTCGGTCAGGTTGCTCGTGATCGTGTACTCGCCGTTCCCGATCCGCTTCGGATCGGGACCGTTCCACCGCATGGGCGTCGAGCCTCGGGTGGTCGAGATGTCGACATCGCCGGCCCCGGCGCCGAAGTCCTCGGTCCAGACCACGCTCGAACAGTCACCGCTGGCCGCCTCGTTCTGGGCCACCGCCTGCTCGACCGGTGACACGACCAGCATCGCCGCAGCACCGAGGCAGGTCAGCATCAAACCCCTGATCCATCTGCCAATGCGCCCCGTCGATTCAGCCGACCGAACGTCCACCGGCATTAGCCGTGTGCGGTTCCCACTCGAGCCCGCATCGGAGCGACGACCTCCTGCATCCACCCCCGAAAGGGTACCCAACGGTCACGGTATCGGACCTCAACCCGTTCGGGGACCGCCGGGCGGGCTTTGTCTCCCACTGAGTCGAGTCGACCTGCGCCGGGGACCTCACGATGTCGACCGCCCGGCCTGTGTACGATGATTGCCGGCTACGGTCGACTGGGTACCGGCGGCCTTCGTTCGCTGTCGCCTCTGCTTCGGCGCGCCGCGCCTCGGCCTCCGGGCAGCCGCGATACGTTACCCGTGCTCGTACCGGGTTCGGGTGATCAGGGTCGGGTGTAATCGGCGGCTTCGACGAGAGCGGCGAACCCGTCCATGTCGGACGAGGTCGGCTGATGGTCCCACACGTGGATGCCGGTGAGCAGGTCGGCGTAGGTTTCCTCCTGGCCCTCCTGGAGGGCGACCGCGATCGGTGCGCCCTCGGGCAACTTCTGTTTGTACGCCTCGAGGATTCGCCGGTGGGTTTCCCGATCGAGATCCAGCTTGAACACCACGCCATGGGCCTCGTCGATCAGCGAACAGGTCTCCCCTTCGAGCATCGGACATTTCCCGCCCCGGGATTCGGGGCCGTGACAGGACTCCACTCGGTGGCCGGTTCCTTCGAGCAGGCGGCGCTCAAAGGCTTCGTAGTCTCCGGGCGTGACGTCGAGGATCATGCCCATTTGTTTGTTGGCCATATCCTATTGTCAGAGGAGGGGGTAACCGCTGCACCAGGGTCGGAGGTCCCTACTCTCGAAGTTTGGCACCGTGACCGCCGGGCGGGTGGTGATCCTCGGGATCACCGATCTGCCGCCCCATGCATCCACAAGCAGCCTTGGATGATCATTTACCATTGATCTATGGCGGCGTTGTTGTTTGCGATCGAGGTCGAGATTCCCCGGCCCGAGACCACGACGGGTTGGCTCTTCCTGGTTTTCGCCGTCGTGTTTGGGGTGTTCCTCATCAATGAGGGTCTCTATATTCTGGTGAAAGAGACATGGCCGGAGTTGAAGAAGACGCTGTGCTTCTTCGCCGTCCTCCTCGTCGTCGGTGTCCTGGCCGCCAATGAGGCCGACTGGGACGACGATCCCGTGGGAAGCGTTGAGCTGTTGCCTGCAGATGACGATGATTCGACGGACCCTCTCGCCGGAGTCGAGACCTCAAACGAGGAAACCGGCTCTCCGTAGACGGGATCCCGACCGCCGACAGCCGGCGGTCGAGGTCGACTCAGTCCTGGCCGACGGCTCCAGCGGGCAGGAGCAATTCCGCCGACATGTCGTTACGGCACGGCTCGCAGATGCCGTACGAGATCGGTGGCATCGATGGTTGCTCGAGCAGACGGTCGACCTGAACGAGGTCCTCGATGTCCAGCCAAGATGAGCCCGATTGGCCTCGCCCACACCAACTGCAGACGGCTATCGGTTCGGCATCGGCGCTTCTTTGCGATCGAAAATCGAGAAGGGCGATTGGCTCACGAGACTCCTCGAAGACCTGGACACACCGGAAGCGAACGCCGGCGTTGGCTTCCGGCGTCACGGTCATCTCGAACCAACGCCGAGCGTGAGCGGCATCACAGCGGAGCGGAACCCGAACCTGCTTGCCGGTAGCCCGAACCCGGCTGACGAGCAGCTGCCAGATTTCCCGGATCTCGTCTCGGTCGAAGTAGGTCCACAGGGTTCGCTCCGGTGCCGAAGCCCCCAACCCGGGTGCCCCATTCTCATGAGCGAACTCGGACCAATCATGACCCACTTCGGTCAGGAAATCGTCGCCGTCGATGCAATACTCGACAACCGTTCCCATCGTGCTTTGGCGACTCGGCGGTTCCTTCGGAGCTGTCCGACGGTCGGCCTCGTGCATGGCGATCGACGCCACGATGTCATCCCAGAGATCCGCAGGTGGATCGACACAATCGAAATCCGATGGTTCGATCTCGGACAGTACGCGACCGATCCGGTCCACGACGGCGGGGTCGATGTCTGCAGCGTCTTTGCGCTCCATGGTTCCAGTCTAGGACCGCCCGATGATTCCGACATCACGGCTGCCGCCGGCCCGATCGACACCGTCACTCGGGGCTCGCCGCCGGTGCTCATCCAAGGGGCCGTCCAGGCATTCGCCCCGTGCTAGAATGATTCCATGGAAGCTACATCGGCGCGTTTCGTATGACCGGGACCCCGACCCCGACCCCGACCCCGACCCCGATGCGAGCGGTGGTGCTCGACGCGCCGGGGCCGCCCGAGGCGCTCCGGGTTCGCGACGTGCCCGTACCGGTGCCCGAGCCCGGTCAGGTGCTGATCAAGGTCGAAGCCTTCGGGCTCAATCGGTCGGAGTTGCACACGCGGCTCGGCCTCGCCGACGGTGTCGTCTTCCCCCGGGTGACCGGCATCGAGGCGACGGGGCTGGTCGTCGACTGCCCGGGTGGCGAGCTCACCCCCGGCACGCAGGTCGCCGCCATGATGGGCGGCATGGGCCGCACCTTCGACGGTGGCTACGCCGAGTTCACCTGCGTTCCGGTCGGCCAGGCGGTTCCGTTCGCCAGCGACCTCGACTGGGCGACTCTCGGCGCGGTACCGGAGATGCTGCAAACCTCGTACGGCTCCCTCACCGTCGGTCTCGACGCCCAGCCCGGCCAATCGATCCTGATCCGAGGCGGCACCTCGTCGGTCGGCATGGCGACCGCGGTGCTCGCCCGCCGACTCGGTATGACCGTGTTCTCGACCACCCGCAACCCGGACCGCGTCGACGTCCTGCGCGACCTCGGCGCGCAACACCCGCTGGTGGACGACGGTGACGTGGCCGCCCAGGTCCGCAGCGTCATCCCGGGCGGCGTCGACACCGCACTCGAACTCGTGGGGACGCCGACACTGCCCGACACACTTCGGGCGACACGGGTGCACGGTGTGGTCTGCTTCACCGGCATGTTGTCGAACCAGTGGACCGTGCGCGACTTCTACCCGATCGAGTACCTCCCCCGCGGGGTGCGGCTCACCGCCTACGGGGGCGACGCCGGCGATCTACCAAGCTCCGTCCTGCAGGAGTTCCTCGACGACGTCTCGGCCGGTCGGGCCGAGGTCCCGATCCACCGCACATACCGTATGGATGAGATCGCCGAGGCCCATGCCGACATGGAGGCCGGTCGAGCCACCGGCAAACTCGTCGTCCTGCCGTGACCTTCGCACGAACGGCGGTTGTCGACGGACAAGCCAACCTGCGCTCGATCGAACACCCGCCGGTTTCGTGTCTCGGACTTCAGGTGGTCCCCTCGCTCATGCTCCCGCCATCACGGGTGAAGTGGCTTCCCCGACTCGAATAGGTGGCGGGGAGGTGCATGAATTTGGAGTAGGTGCGGATGGTCCACGAGACCGGGCCTCGGAAGAAGTACCGCTCGGGCTCGGCGATCTGATCGATGTCTTTCTTGTAGCGGTCGGCGGTGCCTTTGGTCAGATGGAACTTGAGCTCGGCGGTGTCATCGAAGACCTCGTGGATGATGAGCGCGTCCTCGCCGATCACCCGGTATGCCTCGAAGCGCACCATGCCCTGCTCGAGGTCGTAGGCGTCGGTTGCGACTTGTTGCCACCAGTGCGTCAGTTCGTCGAGCTTGGAGGTCTCACCGGGCTTCGTCGTCCACTTGGCGGTGACGTTGATGGCCGTGGCGGGGTCAGGGCGCCGGTAGTCGTGTTTCACGAATCCGAACAGGTACTCCCCGAATGCGGTGTTCTCCGTCTTATCCCGCACTGCATCCCTCACGCCGGTGGGCACCGTGAGGCCTCGGACCAGATGCAGGTCCGGCCTGGCGACGGCGGTGAGCGGACCCACATGTTCGGCGGCGGTGGTCGCGAAGTAGTGGACGAGCGCATCGGCGCTCTCGAAGACGTGGTGGACGAGGACGGCGTCCTCGCCAACGGCGTGGTTGATCTCGGTGGAGAGCACCCCGGCGTCGGCTCGGGCGCCTTGGTGGATGTCTTCCCACTCCTGGAGCATCTCGCGCGATTCTTCGGAGGTGCGGAATCGTCCGCCTGGCGTGCTGGGAACCCACTTTCCGGTGATCGAGATCTCGTCACCGATCCGGGACGGCTCGACGAGATGGGGGGCGAGTGAGTTAGCGGGGGTCATGCCGATGTCTCGGATCGCCGGTCGAAACCGGCGGCGTGGATCGAGAACTGGGCGCCGAGCTGCATCTGCTCGGTGGCTTGCTTCAATTCATCGGGGACGTCGCCCAGGAAGAAGAACGGGCCGGGGGTGGCCACGGCGAGGAGCTGGGGGAAGTGGGCGGCGGCCGTGGTCTGGAGGTGGAAGCCGACGGCGTTTGCGTCGGCGAACTGATCGAGAACGTAGAGGGCGTTGTCGGCTTCGGAAACGTACACCTGGACCGCCTCGGCGCCCGGTTCGTTCTGCTGCATCGCGTCGGTGACGTCGCGGTAGATCGCCGCGAGTTCGTCGAGCTTGCCGGGGTGGGCGGTCCACCGGTAGACGACGTTGACCGGGTCTGTGTTCTTCATTGCTGGCTCCTCTGCTGGCCTTGTGATCGTGGGTGACTGATCGATTACTTGAGTTAAGGTAACGGATCAGTTACCCTGGTGTCAAGCGGCGCGCGGGATTCCCGGATCGGAGCAGGATGTGGCCGGTGTGAAGCAGTACGACAGAATCGAACTCCTCGACCGTGCGATCGAGCTGTTCCGTCGGCAGGGATACACGGCCACCAGCACCGCCGAGCTCGTTCACGAGCTCGGGGTGAACCGCAAGAGCATGTACGCGGAGTTCGGCTCCAAGCAGGGTCTGTTCGAGGCGGCACTCGACCGGTATGACGACCATCACCTGTCCGGCGTGCTCGCACCGCTCGAAGCCCCCGGCGCCGGGGCCGATGCGATCCGCGGGGCGTTCGCGGGGTACGCGGCAGCGAGCGAAGGGTGGGCAAGCGGGCGGGGGTGCCTGTTGTGCAACACCGCAGTCGAGCGCGCCGCACTCGACCCGGGAGCGCGACGCCATGTCGACGCCTACCTCGCGCGGCTCGGCCAGGCGTTCCGTCACGCACTCGAAAACGCTCGCAACGCCGGCGACCTCGATCCCACGGTCGACGTCGAGGAACTCGCCTCGTTCTTCACCATGTCGCTGATCGGGGTCGCAGCCATCATTCGCGCCGAAGCACCGCCTGCGCTCGTGCAGGCGGCATGCCGGGTCGCGACCAGCGTGCTCGACTGCCAGACCGGCCGGTCCACCGACGACGTCGACTGACGACGACGCTCGGCGCGTGCGTCGGGCGCGATCAGACCATGAGCGAGGACAGCGCAGCGCGGACGAGGTGGCGATGGTTCTCGACCGCCTCGTCCTCGGTGAACCAGTGCATCAACTCGAGCGACACCGTGCCATGGAGCGCACTCCACATGAACTTCGTCTGAACGTGCGCATCGCCGCTTCGGATCGTTCCCTCGTCCTGTCCGGCTCGAAGCAGGTCATGGATCACCTGGGAGGCACCCAGAACAGGATTGCGGTGCTCGGGCAGGGGGAGGAGGTCGCGTACCCGCGGGCCGAACATGAGCTCGTACATCGCCGGCGACCCGACCGCGAACCCGCGATACGCGTCGGCGATGTTGAGGATTCGTTCTGGCACCGTTCCCTCGACGCTCGCGGCCGCCCCGATGTCGGCCGCGAGCCGGTCGAAGCCGTCACGATAGAGGGCCTCGACGATGCCGGTCTTACCGCCGAACTGGCTGTAGATGACCTTCGTCGACGCGCCGACGCGGCCGGCGATGGCGCGGACCGACATGCCGTCGAGCCCGCTGTCGGCCAGCAGCAGAGCGGCTGCGTCCAGGATCGCGGCGCGCAGTTGCCGACGCTGCTCGTCGCGAGCGCGGAGGTAGTCGAACGCCGGTGAAGAACTCATCGCCTTCGAGTATTGCAGATCCACAGTCACGTTGGTATCATTGTCACTTATAGTAACAGTGTTGTCTCAAAGTGATGGAATAGCCCACGACGATCCCGAATGCCGGCGAGAACAAGGACTACCGATGACCACAGTGACAAGACGATCGACAACCACGATCGCAGCCGACCCCGACACCATATGGAAGGAGTTGGACGTCAACTTTCTCGAGATCTCCAACTGGGCCGGCGGCGTGAAGTCGTCGGTGGCCCACCCGGCCACACCGGAAGGGGTGAACGGCAGTGCACACGGAGGGCGGCTCTGTGACGTCGAGGGAGTCGGTATGACCGACGAGCGGATCATCGGGTTCGATGCCGACACCCGCACGCTGACCTACGTGGTGCGAGCGGAAGGCCTGCCGTTCTTCGTCGACCGGCTCGAGAACACCTGGACCGTCCGACCGGACGGGCCGAACGGAGCAGCGGTCGACGTCGAGATGACCGGGATCACCAAGGGTCCGGTCGGCAGGGTCGGCGCGTTTCCCCTCGGTCGGTTGCTGGCAAAGGCTGCGGCCGGCCTCCCCGACGATCTCAGGCGCCACATCGAACATCAGGCC
Organism: Acidimicrobiia bacterium; assembly: GCA_029863385.1. Lineage (GTDB taxonomy): Bacteria > Actinomycetota > Acidimicrobiia > Acidimicrobiales > SZUA-35 > JAHELU01. The sequence continues at coordinate 2,536 of JAOTVU010000008.1, read as the reverse complement.
TAGCCGGGTTCCGAATTCCTCACGGTGCCCGCGGCGGTGAAGGGACCCGGGTGGGCTCCGCTCAGCGGGCTGCGCACCGACTCACTCGACAGGCTCTGTCGATCCGGCGAGTGTGCCGGCGAGTCGTTGGACCATCCACTCGAACGACTCGTCGACGTCGGTATCGAGTCCGAAGCCTCCATTGATCTCCAGCGAGACGAAGCCATGCACGGCGGAACGGAGCATTCGGGCCGCGTGAATGGTTTCGGCGTCGTCGAGTGCGTAGTCGCGGAGGACGGCGATGACCGGCTGGAGCGTCCGCAGGGCCGCATTTTCATACTCTTCGTCGCCCGGGCGAGCGCGGGCCGCCAGCTCGTACATACCTCGGTGCGTGGTGGCATAGTGGCGGACCGCTTGTGCGACTGCACGGAGCGCGCCGGCCCCGGCGCGCCCCATGGCGGCAGCGATCAGCTGGGTGCCGAGGTCATCGGTGGCTCGCAACGCAACGTGGCGCCGGAGGGCGTCGACGTCATCGACGTGGCTGTAGAGCGACGGTGTCTTGATCCCCAGTTCTCGCGCCACGCGACTCAGTGTCAGCGCACTGGCTCCCTCCTTCTCGACGAGTTCGGTCGCGACGTCGACCACATCGTCGAGCCGGATGCCCCGGCGTGCGGTCACGGCGATGTTCCAAGCTCGGTTCTCCCCGCAATGAACTCGTTGATGGCGGTGGCAACGTGCTCGGGATACTCGGCGTGCGGATAGTGACCGGCATCGGGGATGACCAGCAGGGAGCCGTTGGTTCGGGCGGCGATCTGTTCGCCCTCGGCTTGGGGATCGTTGAAGTGTGAGTCGGCGCCACCCATTATCACGAGCGTTGGAACATCAACCCGGTCGACGTGCCCGTCGAGACCGTCTCGGGGGGCGACCAGCGTCTTGCGCACGGCGCTTCGGCGGTCTGGATCCTTCATCATGTCAGCGAGGCGGCCTGCGTAGGCCGTGAGATCCTCTGGAGGATTTCCGGGGTGCCATTTGCGGTACTGGCCGGCCCAGATCCTACCGGCCAGCGGTCCGCGCAGCATGAGGTCGAGGAGCGCCGTCTGCCAGGCCGGTGCGTCATGAAGGTGGGCGCTGATGAGCACGAGCCGGTTGATGAGATCGGGATGATCCGCCGCGGCCCAGAGCGCCGCAGTGGGGGAGAACGACGTGCCGACCACGGTTGCCGGGCCGGCATCGAGGTGCTCGAGCAGGGCGACCAGATCCGCTGCGGTCTCGGCGATGCCGTAGGACGGCCAGTCGGCAGACGAGTCGCCGTGGCCCCGCAGCTCGGCCGTCACGACTCGTGCGCCGGTTTCGGCCAGCCTGGGTGTCAGGAACCGGTATTCGCCACGAATGTCACCGGCACCGGGAAGCGTCACGACCAGCGGGCCGGATCCTCCAGAGTCGTCATAGGCGATCGTGCCAAGCGGTAGTTTCAGTGTCTCGCTGGTCATAGGAGGGCCTCCTGTCTTATGATCATAGGGTCGTTCCTAATATTATTAGTCTAAGACCGCAACCCTCCAGGTTCCCGAACGTGGTCAACTAGTGGTCGCGCATTCGTAGCTGACGGGAGCCGGTCACGTCCTGCCCGAGTGACCGGAGGGCCGTGAAGACTTCGGACAGCGCTTCGACCGATGGGTCGCTGTTCTCCGGCCTGTCGAGGAAACGCAGGGTGCTGCCCCTGGGATAGATCTTGACCTTGCAGCTGCCCTCGATGTGCGCCGCCTTCTTCGCTTCACCGATGGCGCAGTCGAAGCCTCCCAGACTGTCGACGAGCCCGATTTCCTTCGCCTGGGCTCCGGTCCATACCCGGCCTCTGGCGATCTCGGCCACTCGTTCCCGGGTCAGATTCCGTCCAGCAGAGACGAGTTCGATGAACTCGTCGTAGATCGTGTCGAGCTGGGCGTCCAGCTTCCGCCGTTGCTCGTCGGTGAAGGGCGAGAAGGACGAGGCGAATCCGGCCATTTCACCGAATTCGATCTGATCCGAGGTGATACCTGCCTTGGTCCAGGCTTCACGGGTGACCAGCTTCCCGGAGACGACACCGATGGAGCCGGTGACGGTCCCGGGTTGGGCGACGATGTGGGTGGCGTTGGCCGCCACCCAGTAGCCCCCGGAGCCGGCCACGTTGCCCATCGACACGACAACCGGTTTGCCGGCCTTGATGGCCCGTTCGACCTCGTGCCGGACCACCTCCGACGCGATCGCTGAGCCGCCGGGTGAGTCGACTCTGAAGACGATTGCCTTGACCTTCTTGTCGTCGACGGCCTCCCGGAAAGCGCCGGCCACCTCATCGGCACCGAAGCTGGAGCCACCACCCAGAGGGTCGAAGCTCGGTGAGCCGCGGCTGATCCGGCCGACACCCTGGACGAGAGCGACGACGGGTCCCTTGCGGTGCGGCCGTCCCGCCTTCGCCAGATACCGCGAACCAAACAGTCTGGCGGTGCCGCCGGCAGCTCGGAAGACGTCGTCACGGTAGCTCCGGTGATCGACCAGGCCGTCCTCGACCAATCGCTCTCCG
>JAOTVU010000014.1 GCA_029863385.1 Acidimicrobiia bacterium | reverse complement strand
TGTCGAGAGTTGAGAGCGGGGGCCGAGACACCCTCCCCGGCTTCGCCGTGGCACGACCCACAGCTGAACGCCCAGACCGAGCTGCCCTCCTCGACCAGCGAGTCGTGCTGCACGCTTCGAGCTTGCTCTCGGGCCCCCGGCTCATAGAGCAGATAGAAGGGAAACGCGGCGACCAGAAGGAGCATCAGGACGGCACCGGCCGTCATCACCCGATCGGTCGATTCGTCCAGTTCGGAGTCGGTCGCGTATCCGTACGGCATTACCGGGCCACCTTTCGGTCCCATCCATCCATCAGCAGCGGACGACGTTTCGCCGGTGAGTCGGAGTTCGGCAAAGCCGAACTCGGTGAGCAGCAGCTCCGGCGATGCGACCGCACACCAAAACCCGATCGATCTCCAGGTGAAACCACCAGCGAGGAGTTCGGCAAAGCCGAACTCGGTGAGCAGCGGCTCCGGCGATGCGACGGCATCAGTGGTCGCTTTCGGTGGCACAGGACGGGCCTGTGCTCGGTTCATCGATGGTGAACGTTCCCGGCGCCACCCCGGGTGTCTTCGATTCGGTGTCGATGTAGAGCAGTCCGTCCTCCCCCACCTCCACCGGGTGGCGGTCGAGACCGCGTGGCGACGGCCCGGAGATCAGCTCTCCGGCCCGATTGAACACCGACCCATGGCAGGGGCACTCGAACCGATTCGACGACTCACAGAACGGAACCCGGCAACCGAGGTGGGTGCAGGTCTCCGAGAGAGCGACGATTTCTCCGTCGATTCGGACCAGAAACGCCCGCGCGGCCAGAACCTCTACGGCACCGGTATCGCCGACAGCCTCCGGAGGCACCGTTCGAATCAGTCCACCCAGACCCGAATTCTTCGCGGGGCGGAGTAGGTCCCAAGTGGTCCAGACACCGGCACCGGCCACCAGGGCCGCGCCGGCCTGCCAGGCCCGAACCAGAACCTCTCTGCGATTCATCCGGTTGTTCATGGCGCTCCTCACAACTCTCCATGCCACTCGACCCACGGCCATACCCACTCCCAGTTGGGGCCGCGGAAGGCGAAGCCGATGATGGTCAACACGATCCACAGCACCATGACCACCGTGAAGGCCAGCACCGCCACCTTTCGGTCGCGGGGTCGCTTGGTCGGGTTGGTGTCGATGTAGGGCAGCGCGCACAGCCCCACGATCACCGCAGCGGGAACGAGCACCCCGGCGACGAGTGGATGGAAGTGGGACAGCAGTTCCTGCAGAGCGGCGAAATACCAGGGCGCCTTCTCCGGGTTGGGCGTGAGCGTCGGGTTGGCCACGGCTCGCAGGGGGGCATCGAAGAACACAGAAATCAAGAGCACCACGACCATCACGACCATGGCGGTGACGGCGTGGCGAACCAATACGTGCGGCCACACCATCACCAGATCCTGGCGATCGGGTTGCTTGCGATCCCCGGCCACCGGCTTCCCGGGCACGATGCCCAGAAGTCGGCGCCCCCCGCCGATCGCTACCGGTTGCCCATTCCGTTCTGATTCAGGCACGGTCGTCACCTCCCGGTTCGGTCGGATCACCCGATGGGTCCAGATCGAGCATCGAATCCTTCCGCCATCGCCACAGGTGGATCATGAGGAGCATCACGAGGAACAGGGGCAGGACCACCACGTGCAGGACGTAGAAGCGGAGGAGTGTGGGGGCTCCCACCGTCGGTCCACCGAGCAGCATCTCCCGCACGGTGTCGCCAATGAAGGGCGCATAGCCGGCCATCTCCGACCCGACGGTGACGGCCCAGTAGGCGAGCTGATCCCAGGGAAGCAGGTAGCCGGTGAACGACAGCAACAGGGTCAAGACCAGCAGGATCACCCCGATCAGCCAGTTGAACTGGCGAGGTTCCTTGTGGGCTCCCCGGTAGAACACCCGGGCCATATGGGCGGCCACCGCCAGGACCATCAGGTGGGCCGACCAGCGGTGCACGTTGCGGATGTACTGGCCGAACCGAACCTCGACCTGCAACGTCTGGATGTTGACGTAGGCCTGGTTGGGTGTCGGAACGTAGAAGAACATCAGATAGATACCGGACAAGACCAGTGATCCCAGCAGCACAGTCGAGATCACACCCAGGTACCACGAGTAGCGAAAGCCGGCTTCGGCTCGTCGCATCTTGACCGGGTAGATGTGCAGGAAGAAGCTGGACCAGTGCCCGGCGGCCCGATCGCGCGGTGTGGCCCGAGTCGGGGTTCGGATGATCGAACGCCCGAACTCCGATCGTCGAAATCGGGCCCAGAGGCCAGGCTCGGCCCGTCCAGGGTCGTAGGTACGATCAGGTGGCCGGGCCAAGTCGCCGGTTTCGGTCCGCTCCTTCAGTTCCATTGCGGCACCCCCACTCCAGTCCAAACCCCCATCGAAAGTGCGTCCGGTGGGCAGCGTTCGATACACAGCGCACAGCGAATACACCTGGTCTCGTCGAGCACCAGCGCCGTGCCTCCGGCTCTCGTCGGATCGATCTCCTCCGACGGCACGAGGGCGATGACGTCGACCGGGCAGACGTCGGCACAGAGGGCGCAGAGCACGCAGCGCTCGACGTCGAGCATGATGTTGGCGAAGCAGCGCAGACAGCGGTTGGCTTCACACCGGGCCTGTTCCGGGGTGAAGCCGGTCTCGACCTCCGCCAAACCGACCCGGCGAGCGGTTGGCAGGGTTGGTACCTCGACCCTGTCGAGGCGATCATAGGTGTCGGTCAATCGGTGGAACCGGTCGAGACGGACCATCCGCCCCGGCCGGCTATCCGCCTCCTCTCCCCCGAAACTGTGATGGATGGAGGCGGCCGAACGCCTCCCATCGGCGATGGCGGCGATGAGCGTGCGGGGGCCCTTGGCCGCATCGCCGCCGGCCCAGAGGTCGGCTTCCGATGTTGCCCCGGTTTCGTCGTCGACGGCGATGGTCCGCCGTGTCGAGATGGCCGGACCGTCGGAGCCGAGCGCATCGAGGTCGATGGCCTGTCCGATGGCGAGGATCACGGTGTCGGCTTCGATGATCCGGCGATCGTCGTCGTCGAAGGTGGGATTGAACCGCCCGTCGGCGTCGAAGACCCGGGTCACCCCGACTGTCTCGACGCCGACGGTTCGGCCGTCTTCGACGACGATTCGGGCCGGCCCTCGCCGGGGAATAATCGCCACTCCCTCCAGCACGGCTTCCTCGATCTCGAAGTCGTGGGCCGGCATCTCCTCCCGGGACTCGAGCGAGATCACGGTGACCGATCGGGCTCCGGCACGGGCCGCGGTCCTGGCCGCGTCCAAGGCATCCTCCATCGCCGATCGAGCGGCCGTCTCGGGCGGCAGGTTGCCGGCGTCACGGTGATAGTCGGCGGTGCGGAGAGCGGTCCGAGCCGCATCCATGGCCACATCCCCGCCGCCGACCACAACCACCCGTTCACCGATCGTCACCTGAAAGCCCCGATTCATGTTGATCAGGAATTCGATGGCCTTGAACACGCCGTCGGCGTCCGCTCCGTCGATGTCGAGACCGCGGCCCAGGGTGGCGCCGATGGCGAGGAAGACGGCGTCGTGACGACGGCGCAAGTCGGCAAGGGTGACATCTCGACCGAGCCTGGTGTTGTACTCGACCTCGACGCCGAGGTCCACAATGGCGGCCACGTCGGCGGCGAGCACCGTTCGGTCGAGCCGGTATTCGGGGATTCCGAGCCACATGGCGCCGCCAAGGCGGTCGGTGGCTTCGTAGACCGTGACCCGGTACCCCCACCGGGCCAGATCGTGGGCGCAGGCCAGTCCGGCCGGTCCCCCGCCGACGATCCCGACGGATTGGGTTCGACGACGCGCCGGAGGGCTGGCAACCCTCGTCCACAGTGACCCACCGCCGGACTCCGGCCCGAACTGCTCGGTCACATACCGTTTGAGGGCTCGAATGGCGATCGGGCGATCGATCTCGCCTCGGCGGCATGCGTCCTCACACGGGGCGGCGCAGACCCGCCCGCAGACCGAGGCGAACGGGTTCGGGAGTCGAGCGGTCAGGTAGGCGAGCTCATCGTCGCCATCCGCGATGGCCGCCACGTACATGCCGGCGTTGGTGTGGACGGGACAGGCGGCCAGACACGGGATGTTTGAGTCGAAGTAGTCGAGGTCGGTCCAATCCGACATCAGACCCTCCTGGCCTTCCGGAGGTGATCCAGTCCGATGATGACGGCCAGGAGCGCCACGCCCCAGATCACCGTCGCGATCAGATCCTGGACCGGTCGGCTGAAATTCGCCACGGTCGTGGTTTGAAGCACACGGGCCGGCAGGTAGACGATCAGCATGATGGCGGTGACGGTGATCACCCCTGCCTTGAGCCAGGCGTCCCGCCAGCTGATCCGACCGGCGGCATTGCGGCCCCATACCCGTGACCACCCGGCCGCGGCGACCAAGCCCGTGGCCATCGCTACGATCAGGAGGTTGGGAAACCCTGCGAGCGCCAACATTCCGAGACCTACCTACCCTAAGTATTGGAGTCGTTGTCTACTTAACTAAGGGATCAACCCGGATCCTCGCTAGGGTCTTTGGTCCTGCTCGGACCGAGGCGCTCGTCGACATGCGGACGGCGACCCGTTCCGGAGATCAGGCGAAGTTCGGGGGTCGCTTCTCCCTGACGGCGGCGACGCCCTCGGCCGCGTCCGCTCCCCCGAAACCGAGCATTTCGAGCGCGGCCGAGGCGTCGAAGGTCGGTCCGGCCATGCGCAACCAGTTGTTCAGCGCCAGCTTCGTCCACTGGATCGCCTGGTTCGAGCCGTCGTTGAGCGAACGGGCGACGTCGTAGGCCTTGTCGAGCACCTGGTCGTCGTCGACTGCCAGCGAGACGAGGCCGATCCGCTCGGCCTCCTCGCCCGACAGTGGCTCGCAGGTCATCAGGTAGTACTTGGCCTTGGCCATCCCGCACAGCAACGGCCAAATGATGGCGACGTGATCGCCGGCGGCCACCCCGATCTTCGTGTGACCGTCGATGATCCGGGCCGACCGCCCGACAACCGAGATGTCGGCCATGAGAGCCGTGGCCAGACCGGCTCCGACCGCCACCTTCTCGATGGCCGACACGACGGGCTTGGAGCAGTTGATGATGTTGTAGACGAGATCCCGAGCCTCGCGGAACACTTCGGCCCGGTAGGCCGGATCGGCGATGATCTCGTCGATCATGCCGAGGTCGCCACCGGCCGAGAACGCTCCGTCGGCGCCGTGGACGACGACGACGTTTGTGTCGGGATCACGGTTGATCGCCGTCCAGACATCGGCAAGGTGGGCGTGCTTGACGCCGTCGACCGCGTTGAGCCGGCCGGGGGTGTCGATGACGATCCGGAGGATGCCCGGTTCGAGACGGTCGATGGTGAGGCTGTCGAACGGCGCGTAGCGGTCGAGTGAAGGGTCGAGTGCGTGGCTCATCAGGACCCGACGGTAGCTGGCGGGGCGGCGCGGCGGCCATTCGCATTGCCGCGTCACTGCGACGCAGCCCAGATCGCTGCGACCCGCCGCAGTCGACGGAATACGATGAAGACGAGAGAAGTATCTGACCGGTTGGCTACGACGTCTGTAAGGCATGCTGGGAACCGCGAACAAGACGACCGAACGGACACGCCGTTCGGTCGACCTCATCCACTATCCGTCGTTTCTCGTATCGGGCGCCCGCTCGGTTGCGAACTCGCTTCTGTACCTCACCGGTCTGCGCCGAAAGCCGCTTCTCCTGGAGGGGGGCCGCCACGGCGACGTCTACCGGAACTGGTCGGGCGACCGCCGCCATCGGGTCGACTGGGCCGAACCGGAGAGCGAGGAGGAGCTGGTCGAACTGATCCGCTCGGCCCGCTCGGTGCGGGTCGTCGGCTCCGGCCACTCGTTCAACGACGCCCTCGCCTGCGACGGTCTGACCGTGTCGCTCGACCGACTCTGTGGCATCGTCGCCGTCGACCTGAGCACCCGTCGGGCCACCGTCCGGGCCGGGACCCGGTTGCGGGATCTGACCGGTGCGCTCTGGGATCGTGGCCTGGCCCTCCGGTCGCTCGCCTCCCACGATGCGCAGAGCATCGGCGGCATTCTCGCCACCGATGTGCACGGCACCGGGCGGGATCCGGCCCATTTCAGTGACCAGGTGGTCGGGCTCCGTCTCGTGGACGGCACCGGCACCGTCCACGTTCTCGCTCCCGACGACGACCTGTTCGGAGCGGCGGTCGGCGGACTCGGCGCAGTCGGCATCATCACCGAGGTGACGGTCCAGTGCGTCGACGCCTTCAACCTCGTGCAGTCGACCGACGTCCGATCACTCGACTGGACCCGCACGAACCTCGACCGGCTCATGGAGGAGAACGACCACGTCAGCTTCTACGCCTACCCCTTCACCGACAAGGTGCATGCGCACACCTGGGACCGCACCGACAACCCCCCGACCTTCGGCGGGCGGATTCGGGAAGCCCTCAACGAGGCGAAGGCCGTCGTGGCCGCAGCCGTGGTCGGCGACGCCGCCGCCCATCTCGGCGTCCTCCCGTGGACCGCACCGGTGGCGATGCGGCTGCAGACTCCGATCGCTTTGGTCCACCGGGCCCATGAGGCGTTCAACCGGACCCAATATCACCTGCATCAGGAACTGGAGCTGGCCGTTCCCCGCGAGCAGGTGTGGGACCGTCTACGGGAGCTGATCGACCTCTATGAGGCCCTCTACCGGAGCGGACGATTCCGCAGCGGTCGGAGGCTTCCGTTCCTGCTGATCGAGGTGCGCTTCAGCCCGGCGGGCCACGACACGACCCTGTTGGGCGCCGGCGTCGACCGCGAGACCGCCTGGCTGTGCCTGTGCTGCAATCAGTCGGGCGCGGTCGGCCGGTACTTCGCCGCCGTCGAGGACTGGGCTCGGGGTAACGAGGCCCGTGTTCACCTCGGCAAGTGGTGCGAGTCATTCGACGTCAACGACGTCGCCCGCATGCACGGCGAGCGGTTCAGGAGGTTCCGGCGGCTGCAGGCCGAAGCCGACCCGAACGGGATTTTCGTCAATCCCTTCGTCGAGCGGCTGTTCGCCCCGGTCAGCTCACTCGGCGCCGAGGGTCAGAAGGCAAACAGCTCGAACGGCACGGCATAGCCGACGCCGAGTCGTGGACCGGCGGCGGCGGCGGTACTCCTCAACATCTCGTCGGGGTCCGGGGCGTCGGCCCCGAGGTTGTCGAGATAGGCCTTGTGGCATCGAAGCGACTCGATCCCCGCGTCGAGCGTGTCGGTCACGTCAACGCCGTGGGTGGTGTCGAGGCTGTGGGAGAACAGGGCAAAACGAACCCCCGACCACGGTTCGCCCAGTTCGGGGAAGATCCATCGGTTGGCGGCGTCCCGAACGGCGTCCAGCAGTGCGACACCGACGGCTCGATGGTCGGCGTGATTCCACGACGGTCCGCCCCAGGATTCCCGGAAGTTGATACCGATGACCACCTCCGGCCGATGCCGGCGCAAGGCACCGGCCAGGCTGCGGCGAAGGTCGAGGTCGGCGACAACGAGGCCGTCGGGGTAGTTCAGGTATTCGAGCCGGTCGACGCCGACGATCCGGCACGACGCCTCCTGTTCCCCGGCCCGAGCCGCCACCGATTCCTCGGGACTCATCGAGTCGATCCCGGCCTCGCCGTGGGTGACGAGCAGGTAGGCGATCTCCTTGCCCTGACGGGTCCAGCGGGCGACGGCGGACGCAGCGCCGTACTCCATGTCGTCCGGGTGGGCCACGACAGCCAGACCTCGACTCCAGTCTTCAGGTACGGGCTCCAGCGCAGTCTCTGTCATACCGGAAAGGGTAGTGAGCGCAGCGTCAACTGGAGCGGTGAAGTCTAGGATGCGGGGATGGCCGAACAGCTGATTCCAATCTTCCGGGTGATGGACGGCCACGCAACCGCTCAGTGGTATGCCCGGCTGGGATTCGAGGTTGTCGGCGAACATCGCTTCGCCCCCGATCTCCCGCTCTACCTCTTTCTGGAGCGGAACGGCAACAGCCTGCACCTCTCCGAGCACGCCGGCGACGCTCGACCGGGCACGCTGGTCTACTACTGGGTCGACGATGTCGACGAGATCGCCGCTGAGTTCGGCGTCGACGTCCACGAGCAGCCGTGGGGCCGGGAGATCCAGCTGACGGACCCCGACGGTAACCGTCTGCGGATCGCCCAGCGCCTCGAAGGCTAGACGCCGCCGCTGACGCGACCCGCGCTGGGCCCGAGGTAGAGCACGCCGAGGACGGAACCGACGAGACCCCCGGTACTCGACAGCAGCAGATCGCCGACGGTGTCGCTGTAGGTCAATGCCAGACCACCGGCACCACCGACCCGTCTCACGGCCGGGGCGAGAAACAGCGGAGCCCGAAAGTCCATGGCCTTGCCGGCCACCGCTTCGGGCGGCACGATGATGGCGACGGCAAACGACGCAACGAGGGCGGCCTTCACCACGTGGTTGAGTTTGGCCATGGTCGGGGCGATATCGGCCCGCAGGACCCCGGTTGATGTGGTCATCAGCCGCCAACGGTACTATCCGGCGGGGCGCCGACCGTGCCGGGAGGTGCGGGGGTTGATCCGGTGACGGGCCGCTGTCCGAAACCGACTGCGTCACCGATCAGTTGCCAGAACGATCGGAGAACGGGGAGCCGCAGCAACCATCCGACCATCGCCCAGCCGAGATGAAGGTGCTCCAGCGTCATACCGATTGCCGCAACGCCGTCGAACACCGAGCCGTCGGCCCGCTCGTAGCGAGCCCGGCTCAGCGGCTTCGGGTGTTCGGCGGCATCTCGCACGGTGAGTTCGGTCGGATCGCGCTCCAGGAGGAAGTCGGCCACCGGTCTGCAGATCTGGCAGCCCAGATCGATCCACACCACCGCCGTTTCACCGGTTCTGGAGGGCCGCCACGACGGGAGCCGGCGACGGATTTCGGCCTGCCGACTCAGCCACTCCGTGCCGAATCGCCTCGCCAACTCGGCCTCCTCCAGCCGACAGAACAGTCGGCCGTACAACGACGACACGACGGCAGCAATCAGGACGATGGGCAACCGATGGATGATCGCCATGATCACGAGCACCCCGATTCCGGAGAGCTGCATGGGAGAGCGGACATAGCGGTAGGGCCCGGAGCCAACCAGCCTTGCTGTGCCGTCCCACGGCCATGGCGTTCCACCGGCCAGCCGGAACTCGTCGACCGCAGTGAGACCCGGAAGCGCGACAAGGCCAAGGGCAACCGTGACCGCACCCCATGTCGTGGGAGGCGGCCACGGTCGGAGGTCCGAACCGGCAAGGTCGGCGGCGACGGCGGGGATCACCCACACCAGGAGGCACCCGAACAAGAGGACCTGAAGGACCACCTTCGTCGTCAATGACGTACGGCTGGCGGTCGACCGGGCGAGGAAGAGTCCGGGTATGGCGACCACGCCGACCATGACCAGGTCGGCCAGCCACCATTGCGGCCCCAGCTCGACGACCGGCTCGAGAAGCGGCATGTAGACCAGGTCGACGAGGAAAACGAGGCCGACGACCACCGCTGGGCGAAGTGGCAGCAGCGGAGCAACGACACCCCACAGCACCACCCACCCGAACCACAATGGCATCGGCAATGCGAGAAGACGTGGCGCATCGACGTTGTAGTGCCAGAACCCGTTTTGGACGGCCAGCAGGTTCGCCGGCAGCAACCAGGTGGCGTTCCACAGCGCGGCCAGCGCGATCCCGCCGCGCAAGCCACGATCGGGCCAGCGCCAAAGCCACAACGCCCAGGCGGAGACGGCCGGCACCAGGGCGGCGGCGAGCGCCACCAGGACCGGCGCCGCGTCACGGGGAATCGCCATGGGCCGGTGGGACGTCGAGGCTTCGGGTCATCATGTCGAGTATCACGTCGCCCATCTCGCCGACACCCCACCTCTCGATCGGATCGAAGTAGAAGGCCGGAGCGAGAATCCGTTCGAACCTGATCGCCACCCTCAACTCGGTGGAGTCGGCCCGCCGATCGGACGCATCATCCCACTCCGCATCATCCCACTCCACCGTCACCAGGCGGAGGGCCAGCCATCCGGCTATCGGTGTGGTGTCGTTGACAACCTCCCAGGTCAGGCTTCGTTGGTTTCGCTCGACCAACACCAGTTCGAGTCGACCGCCGCCGTCGAACCGCACGATCGTCCGATCACCGACTCGGGAGGTGTCGCCATCGACCGCGATCGGTGTGGGAAATCCAGCCCGCAGGAGCAGTGGTTCGACCGTCGGCAGGGAGGCCGGCCGTTGGAAGATCTCGTCGACCTGCGACCACGAGGCTTCGACCGTCCGCTCCCGTGTCACGTCGATGTGCGTCGGCGGATGGAAGACGATGCCCTCACCGGACAAACCGATCAGAAGCAACGGGATCATCAGCTGGCGCCCTCGCCGGATCGAACGCACGGAGTAGACCGCAAGTCCGGCGATGGGAAGGACCAGGGGAAGGGCGATCAGGACACAGATGAAGCCCTCCCTCAACACGATCGCACTGGCCAGAATGCCGATCGTCGTACCTCGGAACAGCCCCATCCCAGTCTGATTTCGGGAAAGGGGAATGAGCGAGACGAGGGCTGCGAGGAGACCGGGAATGAGCACGAAATAGATGCCGGTGGCCAAGAACTCCTGGCGGTTGTCGCCGAGAAGCCATGTTGCGGTCGATCCGAGTGTGGCCACGATGAGTACGGTGGCCAACGTCATCTGGCTTCGAAGGATGACCAAACCTCGCGCCGAAGCGATTCCCCGCACACCGACGGGCTCATCGTTGGCTGCATCACCGGGGCCGGGACTCGTGCTCATGGCTACCTCCCATCGGTCAGCGGCCGCTCGGATTCACCCAGTGGCTTCAGGAAACGGGCATTTGACACGGTTGTCCACAACGTGGGTTCGACTACTGGGCACGCGGCGCCGAGCCGTCCGTACACGGTAATCGACGGCGAAACCCACCGCGCTGAGGGCGGAACTACACGCCGAACTGGTCGAACCAGCCGAGAGCGGCCGCGGCGCCGACGCCGTTGAAGATCATGTGGGCCACGATGGCGGCGGCGATCCGTTCGGTTTTCACGGTAATCGCGCCGAGGATCAGGCCGACGACGAAGATCGACGAGAACAGTACAGCCGTGCCCCGCAAGTCGGGCGACGTGAAGTGGGGGAGGGTGAAGATCACAGCCGACAGCACGACGGCCCACGTCGATCCCAAACGTTTCTCGACCGCCCGGAGGGTGAGGCCACGGAAGAACAACTCCTCGGTGATCGGCGCCCCGATCACCGCCGCGAACAGGATCGCGGCAAGCCACGGGGTACCCGATGCCTCCCGCAGGAACTGGGTGTTGTCGGCGGCGGCCTCGTCGGTCAGGCCGACCAGCCTGGTCGTCACAATGCCCGCCACGCCGGCCCCCACCAGGCCGAGGGCGGCGATGCCGACACCGATGCCAAGATCTCGGGGTTTGGCCGCGATACGCCAATCAGCGGCCGGGCCCAGGCCCTTCCACCGCGAGACGATGATCGGCCAGAGACCCTGCCCCAGCTGCTGGAACAGCAGGGAGAAGGCGAGAATGCCGAGCGGGAGGGCCGACATGTCGCCCGAGTCGGCCATGTCGAGCAACCCGTCGACGCCGGTGAGCGCCAGCCCCACGACAAATCCGACGATCGAAAGAGCCAGGAAGAACGGCACGCCGAGCAGGACATCGCCGAACCCCCACCAGGGGCGTTGAGGGCGGTAGCGAGCCGGTCGACCGGTCGGAGCCGGCGCTCCCGGAGGAGGCGCCTGCTGAAACGGCGGCATCGGCGGGTTGGTCGGGTCCGAGGACGGTGACGGCTGCGACCAGGGCGGTGGAGCGGGCACGGCCACCGACGTCGGCGGTCCGGTGGGTGGTTCCAGCGGTGGCGGCGTGTTCATGAGACTCTCAGTTCGGTGACCCGGTCCGAGCCGACGCCGGCCAGGATGATCGCCAGCTGTTCGAGCGAGGCATAGGAGTGGCCTTCTATGAAACGGTCAACATGGGGAAGGGCGGCCGCCATTCCCGCCGCCAGCGGCGCATAACCAGGCGTGGCCTTGAGAGGGTTGACCCAGATCAGCTCGCGGGTCACTCGACGCAACCGCTGCATCTCCTGCCCCAACTGTGTCGGATCACCCCGGTCCCACCCGTCGCTGAGGATCACAACGATGCTGCCACGGGCCATACCGCGAATGGCCCACTCGTCGTTGAACTCCCGAATGCCCTCGCCGAGGCGGGTGCCGCCCGCCCAGTCCTTCACCTCGGGTAGGGCGGCTCGCAGCGCGATGTCGGGATCCCGGCTGGTGAGGTGACGGGTGAGGCGGGTGAGGCGCGTGCCGAGGGCGAAGACCTCGGTCCGACCACGGGCCACGACGGCGGCGTGGGCGAAACGGATAAGCGCTCGGGCGTAGGGTTCCATCGACCCGGAGACATCGAGCACCAGCACCAGGCGCCGGGGCCGGGTGGCCTTCTCCAGGTAGGCCCGATGCATCGGTTCTCCGTGATGACGTAGCGCCCATCGCACCGTGCGCCGAAGATCGGGGCGATCGCCTCGGCCCTTGGCAGGAGTCAGACGCCGGCTTCTGCGCTGGCTGGTGGTGAACGCGAGTCGTGACATCAGGCGGGTCAACTCGTCGAGCTCCTCCTGGGTGCAGTCGGCGAAATCCTTGTTGGTCAGGATCTCGGTGCGACTGAACCGCACGGGCTGAATCTCGCTGTCGCCGTCGTCAGCGTCGTCTCCCACGTCATCGTGCTCATCGTCCTCACCCAGGTCGAGCGCAAGCACCACCGGCTGTGGTGTGCCCTCGAAGCTGACCGTCTCCCCCATCTGTTTCTGCCAGTACACGGAGAACACCCGGTCGTAGAGCGCGATGTCCTCCGGTCGGTGGATGAGCGTGGAGCGGCCGGCCCAATACAGCGCATCCCGCGTCTCGGCTCCAACCAGGCCCAGTGCCTCGACAAAGTTGATGGTGGCCGACGGGGGCAGTCGCAAACCGGCCCGACGCAGCACCCGACAGAATCCGACGGCCAACCGTTCGCCGTGATCGACGGGGAGGATCGCCTCGTCGGTGGTTCCCACCGGCTCCACGTCAACCGCTGCGTAACAGCGCGTTGCGGACGAGGTCGGGGATGCCGTGGTTGGCCACCCGGTCCTGGTCTTCGCGGTATTTGAGTACGGTTCCCAACGTTGCCATCACCGATGATTCGTCGATCGTTTCTCGTCCCAGGGCTGCCAGCGACAGCGCCCAGTCAATACTTTCGGCCACACCGGGGGGCTTATAAAGGCCGAAGCCCCGCATGGCCTCGGTGGCCGCTGCGACCTGGCGGGCCAGGGAGTCGGCGACGCCGGGGGCCCGGAGCTTGACGATCGCCACCTCCCGATCGAAGTCGGGATGCTCCACCCAGTGGTAGAGGCAGCGACGTTTGAGGGCGTCGTGCACATCACGGGTGCGGTTCGACGTGAGCACGACCCGAGGTGGCTGCTTCGCCGTGAAGGTGCCGAGCTCGGGAACCGTGATGCTGTAGTCCGACAGGGCCTCGAGAAGGAACGCCTCGAACTCGTCATCGGCCCGGTCGATCTCGTCGATGAGGAGTATCGGCGGCGGTCCGGGAGGCGCGTCGACCGCCTCCAGCAACGCTCGACGGATCAGGAATCGTTCGTCGTACAGCTCGGCCTCCAGCTGGGCCGCGTCGAGGTTCTCGGAGGCTGCCTCGGCCGTACGTAGGTGGAGCAGTTGGCGAGCGTAGTCCCATTCGTAGACGGCCTGGGCGGAATCGATGCCCTCATAGCACTGCAGGCGGATCAGGCGGCCGTTGAGCCAGCGGGACAGGACTCGGGCCACCTCGGTCTTACCCACCCCCGCCTCGCCCTCCAGGAACAGTGGTCGGCCGAGACTCAGGGACAGGAAGATCGAGGTGGCAAGACCTTCATCGGCCAGGTAGTCGTTGTCGGCCAGACCGGCCATCACGTCGTCGACGGACTTGGGTTCGATGATGACGTCCGACGCTGCCGTATTCCGATTGCTCACAACCGTTAAGGCTACTGGTTGCGGTCGTCGGAGCATGAATCCCGGCTTGCGCGCTCAGCGTCCCAAGACGACAGAAGGCCGTTCGTGGGCGCACCCCTTTCCTCTCCCCGGGATGGGTCCACGAACGACCGTGGGTAATTCTACCAGCCCGCGGCAAAACCGGCGAACTCCGCGGAAGCTGCAATCCACCAGCCGGTGGATTGCAGCTTCCGCTCAGGTTGATGACGGCCGTGCTGTGTCAGCTTGCCTCGGTGAGCGCCCGCTTCACGAGCACCTTGGCCAGATGCGTACGGTACTCGGCGTCGCCGTTGAGGTCCTCCGGGGGGGAGGTCCCGTCCGCGGCCACGGCGGCCGCATCGTCGATGCTCGCCCCACCGGCCAGGGCCTGTTCGACCGCAGATGAGGTCATCGGGGTCGGACCCATGTTGACCAGCGCGACCCGAGCCGGGTCGTTGTTCTTGGGCACGACGGCGGCCACGCCGACAATGGCCCAGTCCTGGGCTCGACGGTTGAACTTCTGATACGACCAACCGGCGTTGGCAGCGTTGGGGATCCGTATCTCGGTCATCAGCTCGTCGGGAGCCAGTGCCGTCTCCAGGAAGCCGGTGAACAGGTCGCTCGCCGCGATCTCCCGCTCGCCGTTGGGTCCCTTGGCGATCACCGAACCGCCGAGCGCCAGCAGCGCCGCCGGAAGATCCGACGCCGGGTCGCCGTGGGCGATCGACCCGCCGAGGGTTCCCTTGTGACGAACCGACGGATCACCGACCTTGGAGGCAACGTGGGCCAGTATCGGAGCCTGGGCCTTCAACAGCTGGCTGGTCTCCAGCGCCCGATGGGTGGTCAGTGCACCGATGGCGACGTGACCACCCTCCTCCCGGATGTAGCTCAGATCGCCGAGCCGCCCGATGTCGATGACAACCGACGGGGTGGCCAGACGGAACTTCATCAGCGGAATCAGGCTGTGACCACCGGCCATGAGCTTGGCCTCGTCACCGTGCTCGGTGAGGGCGGCGATCGCGGCGTCGGCCGAATCGGCTTCCACGTAGTCGAATGCTGCCGGAATCATGACTGGCCTCCCTTGGCGTTCTGAATCGCTTTCCAAACCCGAGCCGGCGTGGCCGGCATCGCGATGTCGTCGATGCCGTACGGACTCAGGGCGTCACAGATGGCGTTGATCACCGCGGCCGCCGAACCGATGGTTCCGGCCTCGCCGACGCCTTTCACGCCGAGCGGGTTGGACGTCGACGGCGTGACGGTCGACCCCAGCTTGAGACTGGGGACCTCGGCCGCCGAGGGCACCAGGTAGTCGAGGAACGACGGGTTCCGGCAATTGCCTTCGGAGTCATAGCTCGCACCCTCCCAGAGAGCCTGGGCGACACCCTGGACGATGCCGCCGTGGACCTGGCCCTCGACGATCAGCGGGTTGACCTGATTGCCGCAGTCGTCGATGGCCGTATAGTCGAGCAGCTCGACGTTGCCGGTGTCCTCGTCGACCTCGACCACGCAGACGTGCGTGCCGAAGGGGAAGGCGAAGTTCGGCGGATCGAACGTGACCTGCTCCTGGAGGTTCGGCTCCATGCCGTCGGGCAGGTTGTGGGCGGTGAACGCTCCGAAGGCCACACCCTGGATGGGCATCGTCTTGTCGGGCGAGCCCTTCACGGTGAAGGCGCCACCCTCGAACTCGAGGTCGTCGGGGTTGGCCTCCAACTGGTGGGCGGCGATGAGCTTGGCTTTCTCGACCACCTTGTCGCACGCCATGGCAACGGCCACACCGCCGACGGCCAGTGACCGGGACCCGTAGGTGTCGAGTCCGAGCGGGCTGATGGCGGTGTCGGAGTGCAACACGGTGACGTCGTCGGGATCGATACCGAGCTTGTCACCCACGATCTGCGACCACGTGGTCTCGTGGCCCTGACCGTGTGGCGTCGAACCCGAGACCACCTCGACCTTGCCGGTCGGTAGGAAGCGCACGGTTGCGTGCTCCCAACCACCGGCCCCGTAGTTGAGACCACCGAGCGCCCGGCTCGGGGCCAGCCCGCAGATCTCGACGTACGTGCACAGACCGATACCGAGGTGCTTCGATTCGCCGGCGTCGCGGCGGCGCTGCTGATCGGCCCGCAGGTCGGCGTAACCGGCCATTTCGAGGGCCGCGTCGAGGTTCGGCGCGTAGTTGCCGGAGTCGAACACAAGGGTCGACGCCGTCTCCAGGTTCTCGAACGCCGCTCCCCCGTTCAGGTAGTTGCGGCGCCGGATCTCGTCCGGGCCCACACCGACCTTGGCCGCCAGGAGGTCCATTGCCCGCTCGATGGCGTAGCTGGCCTCCGGTCGACCGGCGCCCCGGTAGGCGTCGGTCGGCGTGAGGTTGGTGAAATAGCCATCGCAGGTGAACCCGAACGCCGGCACGTCGTAGACGCCGGTGTAGAGGAAGCTGCCGAGCAACGGCACGCCCGGGGTGATCAGCATCATGTAGGCGCCCATGTCGGCGTCGACGTGAACCCGGACACCGGCGATCTTGCCGTTCTCGTCGGCGGCCACCTCGATGGTCTGCAGCTGGCCCCGACCCTGATGGGTCGAGAAGGCGGCCTCGGACCGGGTCTCGGTCCAGCGCACCGGACGACCCAGCTTGGTGGCCAGGGTCACGGCGAGGATCTCGTCGGGGTTGATGTTGAGCTTGGCGCCGAAACCACCGCCGACGGCGGGGGCGATGACCCGGATCTTCATCTCCGGGATGCCGGTGGTGGCGGCAACCATCACCTTGAGGATGTGGGGCACCTGGGTGGCGCTGTAGAGGGTGATGTCGCCGCCGTGGGGCGACGGTACGGCCAGGACACCACGGGGCTCCATGGCCGCCGGGATCAGCCGTTGCTGCTCGAACTCCGCTTTGACGACGTGGGCGGCGTTGGCGAAGGCCGCTTCGAGCGCATCGGGATCGGGAACCAGCGGCCAGTGGTAGGCCTTGTTGGAATCGAGGTCGGCGTGCGCCGTTGCGTCACCGTCGCGGGCCTCGGCAATCGAGCTCACAACGGGAAGCGGCTCGTAGTCGACCACCACCTGCTCGGCGGCATCGGCCGCTCCGTAGCGGGAATCGGCCAGCACGACGGCGATGATCTCACCGACGTGGTGGACCTCGCCGTTGGCGACCGGATAGTGGGGCGGGTTGACCATGTCGGGGGTCACCGGCCAGGCGCACGGCAGAGGAGCGATCCACAGGCCCATGTCGGCGAGGTCGGCGCCGGTGTAGACGGCGTGAACACCGTCGGCCTCCTCGGCGGCCGAGGTGTCGATCCCGGTGATGCGGGCGTGGGCCATGGTCGAGCGGACCATGCCCATCCACAGCTCGCCAGGAGCGTGGATGTCGTCGACGTATTTGCCCTCACCGGTGAGGAGCTTGGGATCCTCCTTGCGGAGCTTGCGGGTTCCGATGTTTGCACCTGAGGGTGCTTGTTCGGTGGCGGTCATGATCAGCTACCTCCCTGACCGGAGGCCGACAGGACGGCCTTGACGATGTTGTGGTAGCCGGTGCAGCGGCAGAGGTTCCCTTCGAGGCCCTCACGAACCTCGTGCTCGGTCGGCTTCGGATTCTCGTTCAGCAGCGAGGTGGCAGCCATCACCATGCCCGGCGTGCAGTAGCCGCACTGCAGGCCGTGGCACTCCATGAACGCCTGCTGCATCGGATGCAGGTCGCCGTTGGAGGCCAGACCCTCGATGGTGGTCACCTCCGCGCCCCGGGCTTGGACGGCCAACATGGTGCACGACTTGACGGACTCGCCGTCGACGTGGATAGTGCACGCTCCGCAGGAACTGGTGTCGCACCCGACATTGGTTCCGGTGAGTCCGAGATGATCTCGGAGATAGTGGACGAGCAGGGTGCGTGGCTCGACGTCAGCCGACATTGCTCGACCATTCACGGTCATTTCGACCTGCATGTGACCCCCTTTGGTTTGATGCGGTCTACTGGCTAGCTCATGGCTCGATGCGGTCACCACCGAGGGGCGGCGAGGCAAGGGTCCCCGGGCGTCAGCGCGGGCAGCCGCGCCGCGCCCGTTCGAGGGGACGTGTAGAGCTTTGCACATCTTCCCCACCGATGCATAGTGCGCCACCCATTTTCGGGTGGCTTTCCGGTGGATCGGACCGCTCAGGAGGTCTGGCGGATCAGCCTTCCGGCCGACAGGGCTACTCGGAGCCGACTTCGGCGTCGATCTGCCCGGCTGTGATCTCCCAGATGTTCTGGATGGTCGACGGGTCGAGTTCGCCGGAGCTACGGGCGACGATGTTGTTGTCGGCGTTGACGTAGACGGCGTACGGGAAGCCGCCCCCGCCGAAGAAGTTGAAGGCGTCGTTGGCCGCATTGTCGCGAACCACCGGAACATCGAATCCTTCACGATCGAACCAGGCGGCGGGAGGGTAGGCACCGCCTCTCGACGCATCGACGGAGGTCGAGACACCGTAGATGTCGAGCCCATCGGGCTGACCGCCGGACTCGATCAGATCGACGATGCGGGGCACCTCGGCCTGACAGTGGGGGCACCAGTGGGCCAGGAAGTAGATGACCTTCGCCCGGCCGTCGTCTTCGATGATGATCTCCTCGTCGTCGAATCCGGTACCGGCCAGCGTGGGCATCGGCTGGCCGATGGCGGCGTCGGAGCTCGGATCGGCGCTCACGCCGGAGCCGGACATGGGCAACAGGATGTTACCGTCAAGTTCCACGGCGCCTGTCTGCTCACCGTCGAAGTCCACGGCGTCCCGTTGGGTGGCGACGAAGGCGACACCGGCGAGACCGAGCACGAGAATGCCGATGATGGCGAACATGAACATTCTGTTCGACCCGGCGTCGGGATTGACGGATGCCGTCTTGACGGAGGGGATTTTGGTTTGAGCCATGTGGTTCACTCTCGACTTGACTGGGATGAGACGGTAGTTCGTCCGGAGAGGCTGCTTGCCCAACCTCAAAGCGTAGCCGTGGCCGAGCCGGGACCCGCTTCGGGCCCTCCCATCTCGACCACATCGTCATCGGCCGGTGACCGGCTGAGGATCCTCGTCGGTCTCGATCCGTGCGGGCACGTCGGAGTCCTCACCGTTGTCGCGGCGCCAAACGGAGATGGCGGTCAGGGCGATGATGGCGGCGAACCCGCAGCCGGCCATGGTTGGGATGGTCATGAAGCCGAAGTGGTTGACGTACTTGGTCGAGCACGGGGCGGCGGCGTCGCACAGACCCCCGATCTCGGTGCCGACCGCCTGCTCGTAGCGGTGGAAGATCGAGACGCAGAGGCCGAGTACCGAGAGGCCGCCCGCGAGGCGGGCCGGGCCGGGCCGCCTGGTGATCACCGAGCCGATGAGAAGCAATGACGCCGGATACATGAAGCCCCGCTGAATCCAGCAGTTGAGGCACGGGACGTAGCCGATCGCCTCGGAGAGGATCAGCGAACCGATCATCGCCGTGGTGGCCACGGCTGCGGCGAGTTCGACGGCGATCGGGCGCAGATTGGCGATCACGCGGAAACGATCACCGGTCAGCGCCGAGACGGGGACGGCGACGGCAACGCCGGCCGCCACGACCGCCAGAAGGGCGAAAAAGAACGTTATGGTGTTGGCCGTCGAGTACGACATGGTGGCCCAGTGTATCCGTCGAATGCGGGCGAAACCGGCCCCCCTGCACGGCTCAGGCGGAGTCCAATCGCCGGCTCGCCATGTCCGAGATCAGGCGCGCGAACTCGAGGTCGAGGTCGGTGATGCCGCCGAGATCATGGGTGGTCAACTCGATCTCGACCTTGTTGTAGACGTTGAACCATTCGGGATGGTGATTGAGCCGCTCGGCCGCCGCCGCCACCTCCGTCATGAAGTCGAAGGCCGTCTCGAACGTGTCGAATTCGAACGACGCCTTGATCTTCCCACCCGACCGGACCCAGTCGCCGATCACGTCGAGCGTGGCATCGACCTCGGGGTTGGGGATACGGGAGGGCACGTCAAGAGCCTAGTCGGACCGGCTTGCCGGTGTCGTCTCACGGGCGGCAAGCTGCAGCAGTTTGTCGAATGCGACCAGCGGCCACGTCCAGGGCCCGCTCCGGCGGCTATCGTCGGCGAGATGCCAAGCCTTCATCCCCACGGATTCCATTCGCTCACGATGCGATCGATCACGGGCGAACCGATTCCGTTCGAGCAGTTTCGCGGTCGGCGATGCCTGATCGTCAACGTCGCCAGTCGTTGAGGCCTCACCCTTCAATACGCAGGTCTGCGTGTCCTCCACAACGATGAGAGCAACGACATAACCGTCCTGGCCTTTCCCTGCAACCAGTTCGGGAACCAGGAGCCCGGCACCAATGCCGAGATTCTCGACTTCGCCACCTCGACCTACGATGTCAACTTCCCGGTGTTCGCCAAGATCGATGTGAACGGCGCTGACGAGGCGCCGTTGTACACGCTGTTGAAGGCCGCCCAGCCGGGCAAGGGCGACTCGCCCGACATCACCTGGAACTTCGAGAAGTTCCTGGTCGACGGCGACGGCACCGTCACCCACCGCTGGGCGCCTCCAGTCACTCCCGAAGACATCTCGTCCCAGCTCTGACCCCTCCCCCCGTCCCACAGATCTGGTGGATTTTGCGCGCGCCTGGCGCGCGTGAAATCCACCAGATCCGAACCAGCTGGCGGCCGTTCCGGTCCGGGCCGGGATCGGCGTCGCCTAACGCAAAACACCGAGGCCCCGGCCCTGATTGCCCGGTCCGTGTCGGACCGGTAATCGTTGGGCCGGGGCCTCGGTTCGGAAAAGGTTCGACTAGCCGATTTCTCCGGGTGCGGGCACAGTCGGCAGCTGCGTGACAGCCGCCGCCTGTTCGGCACCGATGGAAGCCAACCACGCCGCCGGGTCCTGTTCCTCGCCATCGGAGGAGTAGAACGACATCGGCTGGTAGTCGGGGGCTTCGACCGTCATCTCCCGATGGCGGGGCAGACCGGTACCGGCCGGGATCAGCTTGCCGATGATGATGTTCTCCTTCAGGCCGATCATAGAGTCGGACTTGCCCTCGATGGCGGCCTCGGTGAGCACCCGGGTCGTCTCCTGGAACGAAGCAGCGGACAGCCACGAGTCGGTGGCCAGCGAGGCTTTCGTGATGCCCATGATCTCGGGCCGACCCTCGGCGGGACGCTTGCCCTCGGTGACCAGACGCTTGTTGGCGTCGGCGAACTGCCATTGGTCGCAGCGCTCGCCGGGCAGGAAGTCGGAGTCACCGGGCTCGGAGATGGCGACCCGTCGGGTCATCTGCCGAACGATCAGCTCGATGTGCTTGTCGTGGATACTCACACCCTGATCGCGGTAGACCTTCTGGACCTCCTCCACCAGATATTGCTGGGTCTCGCGGATACCCCGGATCTCCAGCAACTCCTTCGGATCACGAGGACCGTCGACGATGGCGTCGCCGGCGTTGATCTCCTGACCGTCGACCACCTCGAGGCGGGCGGCCAGGGGAACGATGTAGTCGTCCTCGGTGTCGTCGTCGCCGATGACGGTGATGACCTTGCCCTTGCCCTCGTCTTCGGCCACCCGAACGGTGCCGGAGATGCGGGCCAGCGTGGCCTTGCCCTTCGGGCTGCGAGCCTCGAACAGCTCGACCACACGAGGCAGACCGCCGGCGATGTCGGCGCCGCCGGCCACACCACCGGTGTGGAACGTGCGCATGGTCAACTGGGTGCCGGGCTCACCGATCGACTGGGCCGCGATGACACCAACGGCCTCGCCGACCTCGATCACATCACCGGTGGCCAGCGACATGCCGTAGCTGGCGGCGGTGATGCCGACCGGGGAATCGTCGGTGAGCGGCGACAGCACCCGGACCCGGGTGACCTTCGGATCGTCCCGAAGCGTCTCCATCTCCGGTTCCATGACCATCGTGCCCCGCTCCATCACGGTGCCGTCGGCCAGCTCGACGTCATCGGCCAGCACCCGGCTGTAGAGACGGGTCTCCAGGTAGGTTCGGATCAGGCGGGCGTCGGGATCGGAGGCGTCGGAAGGAGCGCCGGTTTCCTTGTTGTAGTAGCCGTCGGGCTTGACGTCCTCCAACCACAGACCACGGACCGGGCGACCGGGCTCGAAGGGGTCACGATCGTTGATGATGACCTCCTGGGCCACGTCGACCAGGCGACGGGTCAGGTAGCCCGAGTCGGCGGTACGGAGCGCCGTGTCGACCAGACCCTTGCGGGCGCCCGGAGTCGCGATGAAGTACTCCAGCATCGACAGACCCTCCCGGAAGTTCGACTTGATCGGGCGGGGAATCATGTCACCACGGGGGTTGGCCACCAGACCACGCATGCCGGCGATCTGACGGACCTGCATCATGTTTCCCCGAGCGCCCGAGCCGACCATCATGTCGATCGGGTTGAACTGCTTCGACCGGAGGCTGACCTCCATGGCCTCACGCACCTCGTCGGTGGCCGAGGTCCAGATCTCCACTTCCTTCTGGCGTCGCTCACCGTCGGTGATGATGCCTTTGCGGAACTGACCCTCGATCTTCTCGGCCTCCAGCTCGTGACGGTCCAGGATCTCCTTCTTCTCCGGCGGCGTCGTGACGTCGTCGATCGAGACGGTGAGACCGGACTTGGCGGCGTAGTG
Organism: Acidimicrobiia bacterium; assembly: GCA_029863385.1. Taxonomy (GTDB): domain Bacteria; phylum Actinomycetota; class Acidimicrobiia; order Acidimicrobiales; family SZUA-35; genus JAHELU01. The sequence goes on along the minus strand of JAOTVU010000014.1, from coordinate 29,269 downwards.
GAACGCGAGGTCCTTGATGCGGTCGAGACTGGCCGACACCTCCGCCTTGGGGTACCCCGAAGCCAGACGATCGACGATCTCGCCGATGTCACGCTTCTTGACCACCTTGTTGATGAAGGAGAAGCCGTCGGGCAGTGCCTCGTTGAACAGCACACGACCGGCGGTCGTCGGCTCGTACTCGGCGGCCTGACCGTTGGCCGGGGTCAACAGCAGATCCGGATGGCGGAACGTGATCGGTCCGTGCAGGTGGATCTCCCCCGACTCATAGGCCCGCTCGACGTCGTCGATGTTGCGGTAGACACCGCCACCCTTCTCGTCGTCGACCATCTCGGTGAGATAGAAGCAGCCGATGACCATGTCCTGGGTCGGGGTGACCAGCGGGCGACCATGGGCCGGCGACAGCACGTTGTTGGCCGACAGCATCAGCACCCGGGCCTCGGCCTGGGCCTCGGCGGACAGGGGCAGGTGGACGGCCATCTGGTCGCCGTCGAAGTCGGCGTTGAAGGCGGTGCAGACCAGCGGGTGGATCTGAATGGCCTTGCCCTCCACCAACACCGGTTCGAAGGCCTGGATGCCCAGACGGTGCAGGGTGGGAGCACGGTTCAGCATCACCGGGTGCTCCTGGATCACATCCTCGAGCACCTCCCACACCTGGGGACGGCGTCGCTCGACCATACGCTTGGCCGACTTGATGTTCTGGGCGAGCCCCTGGTCGACCAGACGCTTCATCACGAACGGCTTGAACAGCTCGAGCGCCATGATCTTGGGCAGACCGCACTGGTGGAACTTGAGGGTCGGACCGACCACGATGACCGAACGGCCGGAGTAGTCGACCCGCTTGCCCAGCAGGTTCTGCCGGAACCGGCCCTGCTTGCCCTTCAACATGTCGGAAAGCGACTTGAGCGGACGGGAACCGGGCCCGGTGACGGGACGGCCACGACGGCCGTTGTCGAACAGGGCGTCGACCGCCTCCTGCAGCATCCGCTTCTCGTTGTTGACGATGATCTCGGGAGCACCGAGGTCGAGCAGCCGCTTGAGGCGGTTGTTGCGGTTGATGACCCGACGGTAGAGGTCGTTCAGGTCGGAGGTGGCGAAGCGGCCACCGTCGAGCTGCACCATCGGCCGCAACTCCGGCGGGATCACCGGCACGACGTCGAGGATCATGGCCCGCGGGTCGTTCAGGCGGTTGCCGTTGTCGTCGCGCTTGTTGAAGGCGGCCACGATCTTCAGCCGCTTGATCGCCTTCTGCTTGCGCTGGGCCGACAGAGGCTTCATGTCGCCGGGGGCGTCGATGGCGAGGCGGAGCTTCTCCTCCTCCTCGTCGAAATCGATGCGCTCGATGAGCTGGGCGATGGCATCCGCGCCCATGCCGCCCTCGAAGTAGTCGCCGAACCGGTCGGCCATCTCCCGCCACAGCAGCTCATCCTCGATGATCTTTCGGGCGAAGAGATCCTTGAACTCGTCGAAGGCCCGGTCGAGTACGTCGATCTCCATCTCGTACTGCTCGCGGGTCATGGCCAGCTCTTTGTCGAAGGAACGCTGACGGGCCTTGATCTCCGTGTCCTTGGCCCCGTCGGCCTCCATCGCCTTGAGTTCTTCCTCGAGGTCCTCGTGCTGTTCGGCGAGACGGAGCTCCATCTCCTTGTTGATGGCCTCCTTCTCATCCAGCAGCTCGGCTTCGAGATTCGCCAGGTCGGCGTCGCGCTTCTCCTCGTCGACCCAGGTGACCAGGTTGGCGGCGAAGTAGATGACCTTCTCCAGCTGCTTGGCCTTCAGCTCCTCACGAGCCTCGGTGCCCATGAGCAGGTAGGCCAGCCAGGAGCGGGTTCCCCGCAGGTACCAGATGTGCACGCAGGGGGCGGCCAGCTCGATGTGGCCCATGCGCTCCCGCCGGACCTTGGAGCGGGTGACCTCGACGCCGCACCGCTCACAGATGATGCCCTTGAACCGCACGCGCTTGTACTTGCCGCACGCGCACTCCCAGTCTTTCTGCGGACCGAAGATCTTCTCGCAGAACAAGCCGTCTTTTTCGGGCTTCAGGGTTCGGTAGTTGATGGTTTCCGGCTTCTTGACCTCGCCGTTTGACCACATCCGGATGGAACCGGCGGTGGCCAGGGAGATCTTGAGCTGGTCGAAATCGTTGACGTCTAGCAATGTGATCTCCCTACCTATTTGCGCGCGCCGGCGGCGCGGGCTGCATCGTCTTCATCTGATCCTCTCTCGGGGCGACTCAAGTCGATCCCGAGTTCCTCTGCGGTGCGGAACAGTTCGTCGTCCAACTCCCGCATCTCGATTTCCTTGCCGTCCTCGGCCAGCACCTCGACGTTGAGGCACAGGGCCTGCATCTCCTTGATGAGCACCTTGAAGCTCTCCGGGATGCCGGGCTCGGGGATGTTCTCACCCTTCACGATGGCCTCGTAGACCTTGACCCGACCCAATACGTCGTCGGACTTGATGGTCAGGAGCTCCTGCAGGCAGTAGGCCGCGCCGTAGGCCTCGAGCGCCCACACCTCCATCTCACCGAAGCGCTGACCACCGAACTGGGCCTTACCACCGAGCGGCTGCTGGGTGATCATGGAGTACGGACCGGTGGACCGGGCGTGGATCTTGTCGTCGACAAGGTGCGACAACTTCAGGATGTACATGATCCCGACCATGATCGGATTGTCGAACGCCTGACCGGTGCGACCGTCGTACAGAATGGCCTTGCCGTCGGGCTGAATGAGCCGTTCGCCGTCGACCGACTCGGGATTCAGGTTCTCGAAGATCGACTGGATCGTCGGCTTGTCGCCGGCCAGCTCGACCTCGTCCCACTTCGCACCGTCGAACACCGGGGTCGAGACCAGGGTGGCCGGGGTGGTGAAGGGGCGGGTCTTCGTCTCGGTGCCCTGGATCGGCTTCTCACCGACCCGCTCGCCGTCGATCTGCCACCCCCAACGGGCGGCATAGCCGAGGTGCGACTCGAGCACCTGACCGACGTTCATACGGGACGGAACGCCGAGCGGGTTCAGAATGATGTCGACCGGGGTGCCGTCAGCCAGATAGGGCATGTCCTCGACGGGCAGGATCTTGGAGATCACACCCTTGTTGCCGTGGCGGCCGGCCAGCTTGTCGCCGACCGAGATCTTCCGCTTCTGGGCCACATAGACCCGGACCAGCTGATTGACCCCGGGGGGCAGCTCGTGGCTGTCATCGCGGTTGAAAACCTTGACGTCGATGACCTTGCCGACCTCGCCGTGGGGAACCTTGAGGGAGGTGTCGCGGACCTCACGGGCCTTCTCGCCGAAGATGGCCCGCAGGAGGCGCTCTTCGGGGGTCAGTTCGGTCTCGCCCTTCGGGGTGACCTTGCCGACCAGCACGTCACCGGGACCGACATCGGCGCCGACCCGGACGATGCCGCGCTCATCCAGATCGGCCAGGATGTCCTCGGCCAGGTTCGGGATGTCGCGGGTGATCTCCTCCGGACCCAACTTGGTGTCGCGGGCGTCGATCTCGTGTTCCTTGATGTGGATCGACGTGAGCACGTCGTCCTTCTGGAGGCGCTCCGACAGGATGATGGCGTCCTCGAAGTTGTAGCCCTCCCAGGGCATGAAGGCCACGACCAGGTTCTTGCCGAGCGCCAGCTCGCCGTTGTCGGTGGAGGGTCCGTCGGCCAGCAGGTCGCCGGCGGAGAACCTGTCGCCGGCGGCAACCCGGGGCTTCTGGTTGATGCAGGTGTCCTGGTTCGAACGGGCGAACTTGAGCAGGCGGAGGATCTTCTTGCCCGAATCCTTGTACTCGACGGTGATCGACTTGCCGTCGGCTTCGAGCACCACACCGTCCTCCTCGGCCACCAGGGTGTCGGCGGCATCGGAGGCGGCCCGGCGCTCGATGCCGGTACCGATATAGGGAGCCTCGGCGGTCAGCAGGGGCACGGCCTGACGCTGCATGTTGGCGCCCATCAGGGCGCGGTTGGCGTCGTCGTGCTCCAAGAACGGAATCAGACCGGTGCCGATCGACACGATCTGCTTCGGCGAAACGTCCATCATCTGGACCTCGTCGGCGGGGACCTGGCTGATCTCGGTGGTGGCACCGAAGAAGACGTCACGCTCGAGCTGGAGCTTCAGGTCGCGCAGCGAGGCGGCCTGCGGCGAACGCCGGGCCAGAACCCGGTCTTCGAGGAACGTGCCATCGGGGTTCAGCTTGGCGTTGGCCTGGGCGACGACGTACTCCTCCTCTTCATCCGCGGTGAGGTATTGGATCTCGTCGGTGACCTTGCCGTCGATGACCTTGCGGTACGGGGTCTCGAGGAACCCGAACTCGTTGACCCGGGCGTAGCTCGACAGGTAGCCGATCAGACCGATGTTCGGACCCTCCGGGGTCTCGATCGGACACATGCGGCCGTAGTGGGAGAAGTGGACGTCTCGCACCTCGAACCCGGCGCGCTCACGGCTGAGGCCGCCCGGCCCGAGAGCCGAAAGGCGCCGACGGTGTGTCAGACCAGACAGCGGGTTGACCTGGTCCATGAACTGCGACAGCTGGGAGGTTCCGAAGAACTCCTTGATGGCGGCCACGACCGGTCGGATGTTGATCAGGGTCTGCGGGGTGATCGCCTCGACATCCTGGGTGGTCATGCGCTCACGGACAACCCGCTCCATGCGGGACAGGCCGATGCGCACCTGGTTCTGGATCAGCTCACCGACCGACCGGACACGGCGGTTGGCGAAGTGGTCCTGGTCGTCGAGGCGGTAGCCCGGCTCGGCGATCATGAGGTGCAACAGGTAGGTGGCGGAGGCGAGAACCTCGCAGCGGCTGAGGACCGGCTGATCGATCTCGGGCTTGTCGAGATCGAGCATGGGGAACAACTTCTCCAGCTTGTCGATCTCCGGACCGAGCTTGCGGTTCAGCTTGTAGCGACCGACCCGGCTCAGGTCGTAGCGCCGGTTCTCGAAGAAGGCGTTGCGCAGGTAGGTGCGGGCGGCCTCCAGGGTCGGGGGCTCGCCGGGCCGGGCCCGCTTGTAGATCTCGATGAGCGCTTCATCCTGGGTGGGGGCGATCTCACGATCCTTCTCCCACTGACCCTCGAGGAACTCGAAGTGGCGGACGAAGGCCTCCAGGAACCCCGGGGCGTTCTCCTCGTCGTAGCCGAGGGCCCGCAACATGGTGAACAGCGACAGGCGACGTTTGCGGGCGACACGCACGCCGGCGGTCGGGTCCTTGCCCGGCTTCTGCTCGACGTCGAACTCGATCCACTCACCGCGGTAGGGGTGGATGGTGCCGGTGACCATCTGGTGCTTGGCCAGGTTACGCAGACGGAACCGCTCACCTGGCTGGAAGATGACGCCCGGCGACCGGACGAGCTGCGACACCACGACACGCTCGGTGCCGTTGATCACGAAGGTGCCCTTGTCGGTCATCATCGGGAAGTCGCCGAGGAAGACCGTCTGTTCCTTGATCTCGCCGGTCTGCGCGTTGATGAAGCGGGCCCGAACGAAGATCGGGGCCGCGTAGGTCATGTCCTTCTCTTTGCATTCCTCGACCGTGAACTTGGGGTACGGCTCGAGGTCCTCGTCGTGAGGATCGAACTCCAACTCGAGTTGAAGGGTCTCGGTGAAGTCCTTGATCGGGCTGATGTCGCGGAAGGCATCGGCCAGACCCTTTTCGAGGAACCACGTGAAGGATTCCTTTTGGACGGCGATCAGCTCGGGGAGTTCGAGCGCTTCGTCGAGGTTTCCGAACGAATATCGGTCGCGGGCGACTGTACGTGCAGGCAAGGGGCACCACCAACATGTTGAGCACGAGAGCGGGCAACCGGAGGGCCACCCGCTGCGGAAGACCGGGCCTGGACGCGCTGAACTGGAGACCGATTTTTGTCGGTGATGAAGAACAGACGGGCAAGCACGGCTTTACAAGGATATCCGCGCGAACTCTACCGACAACCGGATTTTGCGCGAATACTACGAGTATTTCTGCCCGAGGTCAAGGTTCTTGTCGAATCACACCCTACCCCACACTCGTTGTGTGCGCCCCAGACCCGGGTTTCCGAGCCCACACCGCACAAAACCAACTGTGCGCCCCAGGCCCGGGTTCCCGGGCCTGGGTGCACAGAACGGGGAATTACTTGAGTTCGACGGAACCGCCGGCGTCTTCGATCTTGCCCTTGGCGGCCTCGGCGTCGTCCTTGTTGGCGCCTTCGAGCACGTTGCTCGGGGCACTCTCGACGAGGTCCTTGGCTTCCTTCAGACCGAGACCGGTGATCTCGCGCACGGCCTTGATGACCTGGATCTTCTTCTCGCCGGCTCCGGTGAGCACGACGTCGAAGTCGGTCTTCTCCTCGGCCTCCTCCGCGGCAGCGGCGGGACCGGCGGCGGCCATCGCAACCGGAGCGGCTGCGGTGACGCCGAACTTCTCTTCGAAGTCCTTCAGGAGTTCGGACAGTTCGAGAACGCTCATCTGAGCGATGGCATCGAGGATTTCTTCTTTGGACATTATTCTTCTTCTCCGGCTTCTTCGGAATCGGCGACCGCGTCTTCGCTGTCACCGTCGGATTCGGGCGTGGGACTTTCGTCGGCGCCTTCCGGCGCCTCGTCGCTTGAAGTTGCTGACGCAACTTCCGGTTCAGGATCACTCTCAGCGGCCTCGGCTGGCGCCCCGGGCGCTCCGCCCTCATCGATGAGGGCTTGAAGCAGGCCGGCGAACTCGCGTGGCACCGCCTGGAGCAGACTGGCGAACTGCTGCATCGGAGCAGCCATGAGCCCGGCCAGCTTGGCCAGCAGAACCTCGCGGGGTTCGATGTCGGCCAGTGCGGTGATGCCGTCGGCGTCGATGGGCTCACCGTCGAACAGGCCGCCCTTGATGATCAGGTTGGGGTGGGCCTTGGCGAAGTCGCGAAGCGCCTTGGCCATGCTCACCACATCACCTCGTTCCTCACCTTCGGGCGGTTCGGCGAAAGCCAGGGCGGTCGGTCCGACCAGATGGTCGGCCAGTTCGAGACCGGCCTCGTCGGCGGCTCGGCGCACAAGGGTGTTCTTGTAAACCTTGTACCGGGCACCGCTCGGACGGAGCTGACCACGAAGTTCCTGCATTTCGGACACCGTGAGGCCGCGGTACTCGGTGACCACCACGGACGTGGCGTTTTCCAGGCGTTCCTTGACCTCGGTAACGATCGCTACCTTCTCCGGACGTGGGTTGTCCATCACACCTCCTCTCGTATTCTCGGTTGGACATGACATGTTGCCACCGGTCGTCGACGCCCGAGTTCGCCGATCAACCGCAGCCAACACGCCGCCCGAATAAACGAGGGGGATTGGAGAAGTTCGATCGCCTATTCCAGGATTTACCCTGCGGGCTGCCCTGCAGGGATCAACCTGCGGGACTGCACCGGACCGGCACCTGAGGTCTCTGGCGAGGGGATTCGATTTCGTTCCGCCCCGCCCGCATCCGGAGATGTGGCCGAGGCGGCGATAACAACCATTCAAGGTTAGCGGCTCCGGCGCGGAGCGCCTCGCTTCGAGTTCGATCCTGGTGATGAACTCCCAACGCTCGACTTCGTCATCAGAGCATCAGATCGTTCAAGGGCCGAGCCACCGATGCCGAGAACCCACCGGCGGGAATGATCCCCGGGGTCTGTCCGGTTACGACCAGGCAATGAGACCGAGGGCGCCCTCCGACACCGTCGATACGGCGGATGACACCTCGGCCGAGGCCAGGAGACAGCTTCTGATCCTGGCCCTGGCCCTGGTGTTGGCCATGAGTCCCTGGTTCTCGACGTCCGCGGTCGCCGGGCAGTTGTCGGTGGCTTGGGATCTGTCGGCCGCGGCGCTGGCCTGGCTGGTGATCGCCGTCCAGCTCGGGTTCGTGGCCGGCGCCTTCATCATCACGCTGACCGGTCTGGCCGATCGGTTCGGTCCCCGGCGGCTCGTGCTCGCCGGCGCGCTCCTCGCCGCCACCGCCAACGGGTTGCTCATCGTGGCCTCCGGCTACGGCCCGGGACTGGTCGCCCGCTTCGCAACGGGCGCGGCGCTGGCCGCGGTCTACCCGCCGGCGCTGAAGGCGATGTCGTCGTGGTACCGCACCGGCCGGGGGCTGGCCCTCGGTGTGATGATCGGGGCACTGACGATCGGGTCGGCTCTCCCCCATCTCATCAACGGTCTCGGCGGCCTGCACTGGAAGGGAACGCTGGCGATCGCTTCGGGTATCACCGTGGTCGGCGGGCTGATCGCCGAGTTCGTGGCGGGCGACGGTCCCTTCGGCTCCGCTCCGGCCCGTATCTCGCTCGGCCACGTTCGTGCCGTTGCCACCAACCGACGGTTCCTGCTCGCGTCCACCGGCTACTTCGGACACATGTGGGAGTTGTATGCGATGTGGGCCTGGATCGCGGCGTTCTTCCAGGAATCGTTGAGTGCTCGGGCGGCGTCGTTCGCCGCCTTCGCCGCCATCGGCATCGGAGCCGCCGGATCCGTCCATGTGGGACGTCTGAGCGACGCCGTCAGTCGACCGCGGGCGGCCGGGCTCGCTCTTCGCTGGTCGGGCCTGACCGCGGTGTTCATCGGCTTCCTGGTCGATGCCCCCTGGTTCGTGGTTGTGCCCCTCGCCCTCTTCTGGGGTTTCTGGGTGGTGGCCGACAGTGCACAGTTCTCCACGATCGTCACCGAGGTCGTCGAACCACGGGTGATGGGCACCGCGCTCACCCTGCAGCTGTCGCTCGGCTTCATCCTGACCGTGTTCACCATCTTTCTCGTCCCCCTCGTCCGCGACGCCGCTGGCTGGGGTGTGGCCTTCGGGATGCTGGCCCCCGGTCCGGCGCTCGGAGCGCTCGCCATGGCCCGCCTGGACCGTGTCGGCCCTCCGGCTTCCGGGGCGGCTCCGGTCCAGGTTTCGCCCAACTCGGGATCCGGTTTCGCCGGACGCTGAGTAGCCGTCAGATCGACGCAGTCAGCGGGACGTCGGGGACGGAGGCGGATCGGCGGAAACGTGACTCGACGACCGTCAACATCGCCGACAGGAAACACGCCGCCGCTGCGAGTTCGATGGCCTCCTCACCGGATTGGAAGTAGATCTCGTTGCGAAGCTGATAGGTCTCGATCGGCAAGGTGTCGAGGGCGACCGCGGTCACTGCGAGGGCGACACCGGCGACAAACCACGGCAGGGCACGGCCGTCGACGGCGATGGCGCGCAGGACGAAGCGGAGCATGGCGAGACCGGCGATCGCCACCACCACCAGCACGATGTCACCCGGCTCCCCCCACGGGATGAACGGCAGCGTGACGCCCCGTGGAGCGAGAACCCGATCTCGAAGCCGTTCGTGGATCGCCAACCGCTCATCGATCGCCAGTCCCAGAAATCCGACCGCCAGCAGACCGAATACCACTCGGTCGGTGGAGCGCCGCCACCACAACAGACCGGCCAGGCCCGACGTGGCAAGCAGCATGGCGGTGTTGATGTCGCGGGCCGGCGAAGCCTCCGGCGCAATCCAGGTCCACCACTCGGGGCGGGCCAACCAGGTGGCGACCACTGACACCAGCACCAGAGCCGACCACAGGAACCCGATCAGCACCGTCGGGCGGTTGCGAATCGTGTCGAGGTTCACGCCGCCCGACGCTCCCCGATCGGCGGCCCTGAACGGGCGCTTGACACCGCAGCCCGTTCGATCATCCCGACCCACTCCTCCTTGCCCCGCTCCATCGCCTCGTCGGAGTACCACCCGGTGTGCATGGTCTGGACGATCCGGCCGGGTTCGACATCGGCCTCGGCCAGGGTCTCGTCGAATTCGTCGAGGACGTAGCCGTCGATTCGTCGCTGCCTGATGGCCTCGACCACCGCGTTGTGGTCGACGAGTTCGTCGCACGCCGCGTTGACCACGTATCGGGCCGAGGTCACGGCCAGTTCGGAGGCGCCGATGATTGGTGCTCGACCATAGTCACTGGATGCGGCCAGTACCAGCAGTTCGGAACGGCCCAGCACGGTGGCCAGGTCGAGCGAAGCCCTGTGGGCCGGGTCGTGGACCAGGATGTTCGTGGTCATCGGGGCCAGGAGTTCGTGCACCCGTCGTCCGATCCGTCCGTAGCCGACGATCCCGACGATGCGATTGCGTAATTCGAACCCCCGGAGCGAGACCGTGGCCGGGATCAGACCTCTTGCCCGGTCGAAGCTCAGATGGGTTCGTCGGCTGAGCATGAGGATGCCGGCCAGGGTGTGTTCGGCGACCGACTCGGTCGCATAGCCGCCGAGGCTAAGCACGTCGACATCGCGCTCGGTGAGATACTCGACGTCAACCCAATGCACGCCGGTGGTGTGAACGACCACGGCCTGGAGATTCGGGAGGCGGGACAACACGCCCCGATCCAGATACTTCCTGGGGCGGCGGGTCAACGCCACGACGTCGTAGGGTCGTGCCAGCCGGACGAACTCGGCATCGCTCAACGGCTCGACCCGGCCGACGATATCAACCGGGTCGCCGTCGATGGAACCGAGTTGGTCGAGCCGCTGCAGTTGTCGTCCGGTGAACGATTCCCGCCCCGACGCGGTGATCACGAGTGTCCGAGCCATTACCGAATTCCGCCTTCCTGCACGCCCCATTCCGCTCAGAGCGCATCCACCAGATCAGATCCACCATGGCGGCAAAAGGTTCCGCTGCCAACCCCGGGGGCCGAGCGGCTTCGTTGATCAGGTCGACGACGAGCGCACCGGCACCGGACAGTCGGCGGTCGACGAAAGGCGCGACCGCAGGGCGTAGGCGAGCAGCCCGATCGACAGCACCGCCAGGAGGGGCTGAACGGGTTCGAACCATTGCTGGGCGCCCGCGGTTCCGACGGCCAGCAGCACGATCTTGTTGCAGACCGGACACCCGACTGCGAAGAACGAGAGCAGCCCGGCGGCACCACCGGTCTTCGCCTGCCGTTCGGCTCCGGCGTCGAGCGGTTGGTCGGCGGAACCTGCGTCGGGTCGGTGAGCCTGCACGTAGGTTCCGATGAGCAGTCCACCGAGGACCGCGGTCACGGCAAGCACCGGGTAGGACCACCAGGTCACCGAGATGGGTCGACCGAAAACCGGATTGGGGATCACGTCGGTCGGCAGTCCGACGATCAGAACGACTGCGATGGCCCCGACTGCGGCCCCCAACCATTGTCGTGTCGTCCACGCACCGAGGGCGACGAGAGCCCGGGCGCTGCTCAACGGTCCACCTCCGATCCCATACAGGTGGCTCCAACGAGCGGTGTTTCGCCGTCAGGCGAAACACCGCTGAGCACCTGCTCCGCAGGTGCGACGCTCACGCCGTGACCTCGATCGAACCGACGAGCGTGCCTGCCCGGTTGTGCAACGGGTGATCGACGGCGGCGACCGCCCCCAGGCCGGCCAGGAGGTATTCCATGGCCGCGTCGGCGGCGCGGGCGGCACCGTCGCGCACTTTGAGTGCGATTGCTGTTCGGTTGTCGACGAGAACGGCGCAGTAGACGCCCTCGGCGCCGGCCTTGGCCGCCACCGGCTCGAGGGCATCGGTCATGAAACGGGTGGAGCTGCGATCGGAACCGGCCACGAACCACGGTTCGGCAATCATGGCGTCGAGCAGCGTCGAACCCACGGCGGTGTCGGCGAGCCGCGACCAACCTCTGGCCAGATCGGCCAGCGGGATCTGCCATACCGGGATGCCGCAGCCGTCGATCGACGGGTTCTGGGCTCTGGCGTCGAAGCGGCAGAGCTCCTCCATGGTCGGTGTGACGTGTTTGCGTTGCAGCGGATGGTCGGGCTTGATGTACCCAGCGGTCGGCAGGTCGAGGTGCCGGCAAACGGCCAGAAAACCGGTGTGCTTGCCGGAGCAGTTGTTGTGCTCGGGGCCGGCCACGCCACCAGACGCCACGAGATCAACGAACGCCGACTCGTGCACCGGATACTGGGGCCCGCACTCGAGATCACCGGCGCCAAGCGCCAGGCGATCCAGCCACACCAGCACCCGATCGACGTGCCCCTGCTCCCCGTTGTGCGACGCACAGGCGAGCGCCAGGTCGGCGTCGTCGACGCCGAACGCGACCGCCGCTCCCGTGTCGACCAGGGGGACCGCCTGGAGCGGTTTGGCCGACGACCGGGGCATGACCGGACGATCGGCCTCGCCCCACGACCCGACGATCGAGCCCTGGTGATCGACGACGACGGCATCGACCTCGTGACGACTTTCGACGTGGTCGCCTCGCCGAATGTCGACGAAAAGGGGCGGAGCCAACGACGTCAGCTCAGCGGACGGCGACCTCGTCGAGACGGCTCGGGTCGACTTTGACGCCCGGCCCCATCGTCGACGAGAGCGTGACCTTCTTGATGTACCGTCCTTTGGACGACGCCGGCTTGGCCCGGTTGAGCTCCTCGATCAGGGTGGAGAAGTTGGTGATCAGACCGTCGGGTTCGAAGCTGGCCTTGCCGATCGAGACGTGCACGTTTCCGTTGCGGTCGGTGCGGTACTCGACCGTTCCGCCCTTGAACTGCTCGACGGCCTTGGCCGGGTCGGGCGTGACGGTGCCGGTCTTCGGGTTTGGCATGAGGCCCCGGGGACCGAGCACCCGGCCGAGCTTGCCGACCTGGGGCATCAGCTCGGGTGTGGCGATGGCCAGATCGAAGTCGAGCATGCCGCCCTCGACCTCGGCCACCAGTTCCTCGCCACCGACGATGTCGGCGCCGGCATCGGCAGCTGCGGTGGCGGCCTCACCGGTCGCAAACACCGCAACCCGTATGTCCTTGCCGGTGCCGGCCGGAAGGGCGACCGTGCCTCGGACGATCTGATCGGCCTTGCGGGGATCGACGCCAAGCAGGATCGAGATGTCGATCGACTCGTCGAATTTGGCGGTGGCCAGGCTTTTCACGAGATCGATGGCCTCGCTCGGCCCGTGGAGATGGGCCCGGTCGAATCGCTTGGTTGCGTCGGTGTATCGTTTTCCTTGCGCCATATCGGCTCCCTGTCGTTGTCGTTTGCCGCCCTCAGCGGGCGGCTGCACTTACCGGGTTCGACGTCGTCGAACCCGTGCCGGTGGGTTAGGTCCTCCCAGTCGGACTTGAGAAGTTGCGGCTCGTTCAGCCGCGGATGTGGACGCCCATCTGACGGGCGGTGCCGGCAACCTGCCGCTTCGCCGCCTGGAGGTCGTTGGCGTTGAGGTCGGGCATCTTGATCTCGGCGATCTCGGTCACCTGGGCGTCGGTGATGGTACCGGCCCGCTCCCGCAGCGGATCGCCGGCGCCCTTGTCGATGCGGGCGGCCTTCTTGATCAACTCGGCGGTCGGCGGGGTCTTGAGGACGAAGCTGAACGTGCGGTCCTCGAACACGGTGATCTCGACCGGGACGATCTGCCCCCGCTGGGACTCGGTGCGGGCGTTGTACTCCTTGCAGAAGTCCATGATCTGCAGACCGTAGGGACCGAGCGCGGTCCCGACAGGCGGAGCAGGTGAGGCCTGCCCGGCAGGAATCTGGATTTTCACGACCGCTAGTACTTGCTTCTTGGCCATCGGATTTCTTTCAAACGATTGTCCAGCGAACGACGGTCGCTGCTGGTGGGGCTGCAAAAGACCAACGTGCAAGTGTGCCGAGGTTGTCAGCCGGCGACAACTTGCAACGCCGATTCTAGATTTTGGCCACCTCGGCGAACTGCAATTCGACCGGGGTCTCCCGGCCGAAGATGTTGACGAGCACCTTGAGGCGGAGTTGATCCTCGTTGATCTCGACGATCTCGCCCTGGAAGTCGGCGAAGGGACCTTCCTTGACCCGGACGGTCTCACCCATCGTGTACTCGAGGCGGGGGCGACCCTTTCGGGCGGTGTCGTCGCCGTCTTCCTTCACGGCAAGGAAGTTCTCGACGTCCTTGCGGGGAAGCGGCGACGGCTTGTTGCCCGCACCGATGAACCCGGTGACGCCGGGGGTGTTGCGAACCACGAACCACGAATCGTCGTCGAGGTGCATGCGGGTGAGGAGGTAGCCGGGGAAGACCTTCTTCTGAACGATGACCTTCTTGCCGTTCTTGAACTCGACGACGTCCTCCATCGGAATGACGACCTCGAAGATCCGCTCCTCCATGTTCATCGATTGTGTACGGGCCAGCAGGTTGCTGCGAACCTTGTTCTCGTAGCCCGATTGGGTGTGAATCACATACCAGCGGCCCGGGCGGTCGTAGGGCGAGTCGCGGCGTCGGCGACGGGAGCTCTCCTCGGCCTCCGCTCCGTCCTCGCCCGCTCCTTCCTCGCCGTCGGCCCCCGCACCCAGTGTGTCGGACGCCTCGTCGTCGCCCGCGACATCAGCGGTATCGGCCTGCTCGTCGGCGGCGGACTCCGGGTCCTCGATCTGGTTGGCCTCCTCGTCGGCGGAGCCGGCGGTGATGTCGGTCACCGACACGGCCGGCTCGACCACGGCTTCGCCGACGGGAACGGCGGCGGACTCGGTGCCGTCCGCCGAGGCGTCGGCGCCATCGGCGGCAACGTCGCCGGCCTCAGCCGAAACATCGGCGGCGCCATCGGCGGCTTCGACGCCAGGCGTGGTTTCAGTGATATCGCTCATCAATTACCCTCGGTTCCAGCCCTCAGCAGGCTGATGAATCCTTCAGCGAACAAGTAGTCGAGCCCGGCCACCAACAGGGTCACGAACGTGAAGGTGATGACCACCACGATGGTGTAGTTGATCACCTCGCTCCGGGTTGGCCAGATGACGCGGTTCAGTTCGGAACGAACTTCTCCGACGTATTCGCGGGGGGTGACGCGCTCGGTCGGGACCGGGCGGTTGTCCCGCTTGGTCGCAATGGGGTTGCCCTCGCTATCCATCTGGCCTTGCTTCTGCAGATAGCGGCGCTGTTCGCGATTCATCGCCATGTCATTGATCCTTGTCGAGCGTCTCTGCGGCGTACGTCTCCAAAAGCCGGTCGAGCCGGTGGGCGGACAAACCGACGCCCGGAGCGAACCGTGGACCGAGAGGTATTCCAGATCGGGTCCGGCCCCAGAGGCCATCGAGAGGTGGTCCCGTTGACCACCCACTCCTTACAGACTATTGCCTCGGTTCGGTAAGAACTACGCAGGGCAGGAGGGATTTGAACCCCCAACCGTCGGTTTTGGAGACCGGTGCTCTGCCAATTGAGCTACTGCCCTTGGTTTCCGCTCGGCGAAATCGCCGACCGGCAGCTACACGGTAGCAGCCCGGCAGGCCGGAACCGCCGCAGTTTTTTGACCGCCGGCGCTTCGAAACGCAGCCTCAGGCCCTCATGGTCTTGAGCTTGTCGTCGATCGCCTGAAGCCGTTGCGCCAGCTCGGCCACGATCGCCCGGACCATCTTGGGGTTGTCGTCGAGGATCTGGGCGAACCGGTTGTAGGGAATGACCAGCAGTCTGCATTCGTCGACGGTCCTGACCGTCGCGCTGGCCGGCTCCCTGGTGAAGTAACCCAACTCGCCGACGAACTCCCCGCCAGTCACCTCGGCCACCAGCCGACCGTCGATCTCGACCGCGGCTGCTCCGCTCTCCAGGACGTACATCTCCTGATGGTGCCTCCCCTGGGAGATCAGGGTGTGGCCGGCCTTGACGGTCACCTCGTCGGCCGCGGAAGCGAGATGCTCGATCGCCTCCTCGTCGGCCCCTTTGAACAGCGGCAGATTCCGCAGCCGTTCCGCCTTGGCATCGATGACCATCATTCCTCCTGCTGACGTTCCAATGTTCCCTGAAGAAGACTAGCTGGCCAGGCGCTGGCGGGCCGCCAGCCGGGAGGCGATCACGAGAGCCCCGGCCGCGCCTGCGGTGGCCGCGGCGATTCCGCCGATGTATGCGGCTTTTCGGGATCGGGACGCGGAACTCAGCCGTTGGAGGCGATGAACGGTGCCACCGGGCTCCAACGCCAGCAGGATCTCGTTCACGAGGGTGTCGTCGACGGCGAGGCGCTGGTCGCGCAGCGAGGCGAGCGCCCGCAGTAGCTTCTTGTACTGGGCCAGCTCGGCCTGGCAGCGGAGACAGGTCTCGAAGTGAGACTTGGCCGCCGGATCGAGTTCTTCCCCGTCGACGGCTCCGGCCAGTTGCAGACTGAAGGTCTCGCAGTTGGTCCGGAGCGGCGCTGTGGTTGGACCGGTCGAGTTCTCAGACGGCATGGGCCTGCTCCTCCCCCATTGGATAGAGCGATTCACGCAGCCGCTTTCGGGCCCGATGCAGCCGGACCTTGGCGGCGGATTCGGATATGTCGAGTTCGGTGGCGATGGCATCATGCGACAAGTCGTAGATGTCGCGCAGGACGACGACCGTTCGCAGCTTGGGCGGCAGCTCCGTCAGAGCAGCGACCAGGTTCGAGCGCAGATCCCCGAGGTCGGCTTGAAAAACCGGGTCTCGGTCGGGTACGTCGTCGGCCAGTTCGAAATCGTCGGAGAGCTCGTCGTGGCGATGACGGCCGCGCCGGCCGAGGAAGGTGTTGGCACAGTTGGCCGTGATGCGATGCAGCCAGGTCGAGAGCTGGGCATCACCCCGG
Source organism: Acidimicrobiia bacterium (assembly GCA_029863385.1). Taxonomy (GTDB): domain Bacteria; phylum Actinomycetota; class Acidimicrobiia; order Acidimicrobiales; family SZUA-35; genus JAHELU01. Next base: position 12,826 of record JAOTVU010000014.1, on the reverse strand, counting down.
AACTTTTTGAGGCCCTTGTGGGCCCGTAGATACGTCTCCTGGACCACGTCCCGAGCGTCCTCCTCATCGCCCACAAGCCGGTAGGCCAGCGTGTAGGTGTCGGCATAGGTTTGTCGTACCAACTCCTCGAAGGCGCGGTGGTCGCCCTCCTTCGCAGCTGCTACGAGTTCGTTCGTTCTGTCCGAATCCACCTAGTAAGACCCCAGCGACGTCCATCCGGTTACGTATCCGAGGTCCATGGTAGGCCAAGCCGACACAAACCCGTAATGGACGGTGGGCCCGGGACCTGGTCGCGGATCCCTCCGACCCGACCATCCGAGGAAGGGCTACAGTGCACTCCCCATGGGAATCTTCGGGGATGGCTACAGCGGCGCCGGAGAGGTTCTCGGTGGCGCCACCGACCAGCTGGAGCACCGACGAATCCTCGTGACCGGCGCAACCGGATTCATCGGGGGCCACGTCGTCGAACTGCTCCACCGGGTCGGCTCCGAGGTGCACGCCATCGCCCGCCGCGCCGAGCCGACCGTCACCTTCGCCACCCCCATCACGTGGCATCACGCCGATCTGACCGACGCGACCGCAACCGCCGAGGCGGTCGAAGCCGCTCGCCCGGAGGTGATCGTGCACCTGGCCAGCCTGGTCAAGGGCGCCCGCGACGCCGAGTTGCTCCTGCCGATGTTCGCAGCCAACACGGCATCGGCCGTGCACCTCCTCGACGCCGCCCGCCGCTTCGACGTCGGTCGTGTGCTCCTCGCCGGATCGCTCGAGGAACCGAACGAGCCCGGTCAGCTGGCGGCATCGCCGTACGCCTTGAGCAAGGCCGCCGCACATCTCTACGGCGACTACTACCGGGCGGCGACACCGGTCGAGGTCGTGAACCTCCAGATCTTCATGGTCTACGGTCCGGCCCAACTCGACGAGACAAAGCTGATTCCCCACGTGATCCGATCGCTGCAGGCCGGCGAAGCGCCGGCGCTGTCGAGCGGTACCCGCCTGGTCGACTGGGTCTACGTCGGCGACGTTGCCGAGGGGATCGCCCGGGCCTGTATCGGCGAGGCGGCCGAGGACCCGGTCCCCCTCGGCACCGGATCGTTGGCCACGGTTCGCGAGGTGGTGGAAACACTCGTCGATCTGGCCGGCGTCGAGGTCGAGCCCAGGTTCGGCTCCGTCGCCGACCGCAGCCGGGAAGTGGAGAAGGTCGCCGACATCGACGCGACACGGCGACTTCTCGGCTGGGTGCCGGCCGTAGACTTGCGCGAAGGTCTGGCGGCAACCCTGGGATGGTACGGAGGAGTGTGATGGTTTCAGCTGGTGCCGACGGCCGCAAACGGATGCGGGCGTTCATGGAGCAGGCGTATCCGCTCTGCCGATCGATCACGGGCAACGGGGTGCGGGCCACGCTCGATCTGCTCGACGCAGAACTGCAGGCGGCCCTCAACGGACCCACACTGTTTCGTCACGAGGTGCCGACCGGGACCCCCGTGCTCGACTGGACGGTGCCCAAGGAGTGGAACCTCAATCGAGCCACCCTCGACGGGCCGCTGGGCCGGGTGTTGACGACCGACGACTCGAACCTCCACGTGGTGTCGTATTCGGTGCCGACCGAGGTCGAGTTGGACCTCGACGACCTGCGCCCCCACCTGTTCACCCTGCCCGATCAGCCCGACGACATTCCCTACCGCACCACCTATTACCGGGAGGCGTGGGGCCTGTGCATGACCCACCGCCAGTACGAGGCGCTGCCCCAGGGCCGGTACCGGGTGAAGATCGACGCCACGCTCGAGCCGGGCCACCTGAGCTACGGCGAGGCCGTGCTCCCGGGTCTGACCGACGACGAGATCCTGCTGTCAACCCACATCTGCCACCCGTCGCTGGCCAACGACAACCTGTCGGGTATGGCCGCACTGACCGAGGTGGCCAGGCGGCTGTCGGATCGTCCCAAACCGCTGCGTCACACCCTTCGGCTGCTTTTCATCCCCGGCACGATCGGGTCCATCACCTGGCTGGAACGCAACCGCCGAACCACCGAACGGATCAAGGCCGGCCTGGTTCTCGCCGGTGCGGGCGACCGGGCCCCGGCCACCTACAAACGATCGCGCCGGAGCTCGAGCCGGATGGACCTGGTGATGGCGAGGCTTGTCGAGGAACGTGGTGGCGCCGTGATCGACTACTACCCCTACGGCTACGACGAGCGCCAGTTCTGCTCCCCCGGTTTCGACCTACCGGTCGGCCGGCTGAGCCGGTCCATGCATGGCACCTATCCCGAGTACCACACGTCGGCCGATGATCTCGACTTCGTCGACGACGACACGTTGGTCGACACCGTCGAGCTGGTCCTGGCGGCCGTCGAGGCGGTCGACTCCGAGCCCCGCTACCTCAACACCCAGCCTCACGGCGAACCCCAGCTCGGCCGCCGCGGGCTCTACACGGCGGTGGGTGGAGCCGTGAACTCGAAGTCGACGGAGATGGGGCTGCTCTGGCTGCTGGCCTACTCCGACGGGGAGCACTCGCTCAACGACATCGCCCGCATGTCGGGGCTGCCGACGGAGGCCCTGGAGACGGCGGCGGACGCCCTGGTCGATGCCGACCTGCTTCGCCCGGCATAGCGGGCTCCGCTGAACCGTTGTCGTGGCATCCGCAGTGGTGCCACGATCCTGCTGCAGATCTCGAGGTGGGCGGCGGGCGCGTTTATGGCTCGAAGTCGGGCCAGGACCGGTCCTTGTCCGACATGATTCGCTCGGCCGCATCGGGCCATTCGATGCCGAAGGCCGGGTCGTCCCATCGCACCCCGGTGGCATGGTCAGGCTCGTAGAAAGTGTCGATCTGATAGCTCACCACGGTGTCGTCGGCCAGCGTCTGAAAGCCGTGGGCCAGGCCGGGAGCCACATAGAGCTGTCGTCCGTCGAGCGGATCGAGCCGGAAGGCCTCCCACTGCAGGTAGGTGTCGGAACCCGGTCGCACGTCGAGGATCACGTCGTGGATCGCTCCACGCTCGCAGCGGATCAGCTTCGTCTCGCCGTACGGCTCTGTTTGAAAGTGCATTCCCCGCAGCGTGCCGGCCTTGGCGTTGTAGGAAATGCTGCTCTGGACGAACCCGGCCGTCAGGCCGTTTTCGGAGAATTCGTTGACGCACCACGCCCGGGCGAAGTAGCCGCGGTCGTCGACGTGTCGGTCAGGGTCGATGGTGTACAGGCCGTCGATCGAGGTGGGTTCAATGAACATCACTGGCTCCTGGAGCCAGCTTAGATCACAGACCCACCTCGAGACCGCCGATCGGCGCCGCGATTCCTACAGGCCCCTCGCTCTGGCCGAGTTCAACGACGGCTCGGGACAGCAGTTCGACACGTTCCTCGAGCACGCCGAGATCCGGCAGCGACCCGGCCGCCGCCCGGTCGAAGGCGTCGGTCGAGAGCCGAACCAGCTCGTCGAGTCGCCGCCCGAGGTCGTCGACCGCCGAAACCAGGCTGCGGAACTCCTCGAAGTCGGCGCAGGTTCCCCGTTCGGAAGACCGAGCCGGGTCGCCCACCTCGGTGGGACCGCCCGACAGCTGTTGGGCCAACGACACGAGCGTGCCCAAACCGAGGTTGCGGTAGCGACGGCGCCGGTAGGCCTCGGTCTCGAGGCGGTAGGCCGCTTCGAACGCGCCGACCGCCAGACACGACTCGGCAATGGCCAACAGGAGCGTCGGGCGGCGAAGACCCACCGCCAGCTCGTCCAGATCGCCCCAGCGGTCCACAACCGTCTGGTGCCGATCGAGTGCACCGAGGGCCCGGACCGTCGTCAGCGACGCGGCGCTGGTCAGATCCACGAAGCTGCCACGATGCAGCAGCTCGAGAGCACCTTCCGCCGCTTCGAGTGCGCCCTCGACATCGCCGTTGTCGAGGTCGATGGCCGCTCGAATCGCCTGAACGGTGCCGGTATCGACCGATGGCTGACCAAAGCGGCCCCGCTGTTGACTCAGTCGATTGCCGACCACGGCCAGGTTCTCGTAGTCACCGATCTCCAGGTAGGCGTTGGCCAGGTGTTGGAGAGCGCACCGGGTGTCGTCGACCTCGACGGCCGACAGGTTGTCGAGCGCTCGGTGGAGATGGGCAATCCCGAGTCGCAACGCTCCCTGATCGCACAGCTTCGTGCCGAGCACCATGAACAGCTGGGCCCTGGCGTGTCGATCCGCTCCGATCCGGGTGGCGGCCCGACCCAGAATCTCGATCGCAGCCTCGTGCAGTCCGAGGCTCGTGTAGATGGTGCTCAGGTTCAACGACGAACGCGGGATTCCGTACTCGTAGCGGTTGTCGATCGCGAGCTCGAGCGCCCGTTCCATCTCGGTTCGGGCCTCGACGTGCCGACCGAGCTCCTGGCAGATGATCCCGATGTTGTTGTCGAGCTGCCACACCAGATCGATCGGCCGTTTCCGTCCGCTGTCGGTCAACGCCCGACGCGCGGCGTGGCACAGCTCCAGACTGCGGTGGCGCCGTCCCTGAACACCCTCGTGGACACCGGCGATGATCAGGGCGTCGATGCGTGCCGCCTCGTCTCCCTCTGCCAGCATGCGGTCGAGCCAGTCCGGTGCCAACTCCCGCCCCTGGGCCACCTCCCGCACCAGGCGGATCCGCCCCTTGGCCGAGAGCGGTACGTCGGGTTGCACATCGGGCGCGACGGCCGACGTCGAGGAGGAGGGTTTCGCCGCTCCGCCGCATCGGAGGACAAGTTGCTCCAGCTGACTGACGCGGACCGGCTTGCGGAGGATGCTCAATCCGGCACCCGCCCCGATTTCGCTGTCGAGTTCGAGGCCCGTGGCGAGGACCACCTCGGCGTCGGGATAGGTCGAGACCGCCAGATCGGCCAGCTGCAGGCCGACGGGAGATCCGTCGACCATCACGTCGAGGATGAACAGATCGAATGCCCGGCCGGCGTGGATCAGATCGAACGCCTCCTGGTAACTGCCGGCGGAGCGAACCTCGGCTCCGAGCCCCTGGACGATCTCCGACATCATCGACAGAACCAGCGGATCGTCGTCGAACACGAGCACACGCGCCGCCACGGATCGGCGACTCCGGCCGTCGTCGCTGTCGACCGTAACGTCGTTCGATCCGCCCGGGCGTTCGACGGCCCAGGACCGCCGGGGCAACAACGCATCATGTCCTCGCACCGTGTCATCGTCGGTCGGCAGGCTCAGTGTGAAGACGGCGCCGCCACCCTGGTCGTTGTCGGCGGTGAGCAGACCGCCCATGGTGTTCACGAAACCCGTGACGATCTGAAGCCCCAGACCGGTGCTCGGCTCGCCTCCGGTCGGACGGGCGGACAGAACCTGGGCGTTGCGGAAGATCCGGCCCAGATCATCCGACGTCAGCCCCGGGCCCTGGTCGAGTACGGAGATCTCAACCCTGCGGTCGGTTGGAGCATCGGCGTCGGATTCGACGACTCGCCACGTCACCGAGACCGTGGTTCCCGGATACGTGAACTTCAGGGCGTTGTCGACCAGGTTGCCGAGACAGGCATCGAGCATCTTGCGGTCTGCTCGAACCTCAACGTCGGGCGAGGGGAGGCGGCGGATCTCGACGGACTTCCGGCACGCCTGACCGGCGAATCGCTCCACCACCCCGTCGACCACGTTGGCCAGGTTCACCGCGACGAGATCGGCGGCGGGGGTCGCCCGCTCGTCACCCTCGACCAACCGCAAATAGGCGACCGAGTTCCGTTGTGCATCCGCCATCCGGTTGGCGGCGGTCATGAGAACCCGAAGCTTGGCCGCTCTGTTCTCCGCCCTGGCCGTTCCGGCCGCCGACTCCACGGCAAGCCGGATCGACGCCAGGTGGCCGCGTAGATCATGAACGAGTACATCCCGCAGGTGGATTTCACGAGCATAGAGGTCGGCGAGGTGGGCCCGAAGCCGACCGCCGTCGTACTGGTAGCCATCGGGGAAGGTCAGCGTTATGTACTCGTCGGCGTCGACGTCGAATTGCCTGCGGAGAACCTCCGCCTCCCGACCGGCCAGTAACGCCTCCTCCCATCGATCGAGCTTCGCCAGGATCTCAGCCCGGAGGGTGAGCAACCGCGACATGGTGACCCGTTCGATCGGAACCCGGTCGGCCTCGATCATCGCCAACGACTCCCGCAGGCGTCCGGCGTCAGCCAGTATCTCCGCCCGTGCCACGGCGGGATGACCGATGCTCGACAGCACGGTCTCGGGCAGCGCCGCCTCGGCCATGTCGGCGGCGAGAACGTCGAGAACCGCCAACCCTTCATCCACTCGACCGTCGAGACCGAGCAGACGAGCCTTGACGGGGGCGAAGTCGACCGCGACCTTTGGCCGTCGACCGATCCGACGTTGGTCGATCTCGCTGACGAGCCGTCGGGCGGGCTCCAGATCCCCCAGCGCCATGCGGATGTATGCCAGCTGGCTGGCACCCCGCACAACGTCGATGCGGTGGAAGCGCTCCCGGACGTCGTTGTAGTGCGCCAGGCTGTCGGCAGCCTGTTCCAGCAGACCACATGCGTAGTAGAACTCGGCCATCGACCGGGACCGGACCCGCGTCGTGTACCGTCCCTCGTCGTCCTCACCGGTCACGACCGGGTGGAGCAACTGATACACGCCCTGGGTCGGGCTGTCGTGACGCAGGAGAATCCGCCCGAGGTTGGATCCGCTGACGACCATTCCCCGCTCGTAGTCGAGGTTCTCGGCCAGGGCGAGGGCTTGCCGGTGGCCGTGCACCGCCTCGCCCCACCGTCCGAGTCGATCGAGCACAACCGCTCGGCAGTTGTATGCCGACCAGAGGAACACCCGATGCTCGACATCGCCGCCGTCGACGAGGCGGGCGTCCTCGATGGAGATGGTCTCGTAGATCGAGATCGCCCGGTTGTTCTCCGCGAGCGACTCGTGCAAACGCAGCTCGATGCTGTCGACCACGGCCGTCACGGCGTAGGCGGCGGCGATGGTCAGGGCATCACCGGTCGACTCGGCCCAGGAGAGGAGATCGGCCGGCACGGTGCCGGTCGTTCGTGCCTCGAGAAGCACCGCCTCGAGATCGTACATAAGTCGAACGTGCCCGCCTGTCTGTTCTCGCCTTGCCCGGGGTGGTCCACGGTGCCGGGTGAGGGCACCGCCGCCGGTCCACCAAATCTACCCTATTACGGCGTCGGTGGCGTCGGCCTCCACAGCTTCGCCCAGCCGGTCGAACACATCGGGCATGGCGCTCAGGACCCGGGCCCAGCTGGCGATGAACGGCGTGTCCATCGGGTTGTTGACGTACGCCTCGCCGGCTGCGACGAGTGCCTCGGCGAACACGTCGACCGTGCGCTCCTCGAGATGACGATCGGTATGGAGCCCGTTTATGACGGCGTTGTTGTGGTGCACCTCCACCAGGTCCAGTGCCTCCCGGTAGTAGGCCGCCTTGAGCGACCGGAAGGTCGCCGGGGTGAACACGGCGCCGTCGATCGCCAGCTTCCGGAACATCGCCTTCCCGATGTCGATCGCCATCTTGTGGATACCCGCCGTCGGGTCGTCGCCCGAGAGCCGCTGGTGCTTGTGGTCGTAGGCATCGGCGATCTGCACCTGGCAGATCCGCCTCGGCGTGTATCGACGGTAGACCTCTGCGAGCAGGCCGATCTCCAGGCCCCAGTCGTTGGGTATGCGCATGTTGCGTACGACGTCGGCGTGCATTGCGGCCTCACCGGCCAGCGGGTACCGGAACCCGGCCAGGTACTCGATGTAGTCGTTGGGACCGAGCACGGTCGTGAACGCCCGAAGCAGCGGCTGGAGGAACAGGCGAACAACCCGACCGGTCAGCTGATGACCGTCGGTTCGATAGTAGTAACCTTTGGCGAACGCGTAGCCGAACGTCGGGTGAACGACCGGGTAGAGCAGCCGGGCGAGCATCCGGCGGTCATAGGTGAGCACGTCGGCGTCGTGCAGAGCGACAACCGACGCCCGTCCAGAGGCCAGAAAGTAGCCGAGGCAGAACCAGACGTTGCGGCCCTTGCCCTCGTCGACCGGGGCCACACCCAGCTTCCGCAGCTCGGCGTCCAGGGCCTGCAGCCGGGGACCGTCGTTCCACAGCAACCGATGGCGTTGCGGTAGAACCGAGAAGAACTCCCGAGCCCGTTCGAACCCGGCTCGATCGGCCCGGTCGATGCCGACGATGATCTCGACCAGGTACTCGACCGACCTCAGCTCCTCGACGATCCGGCCCAGCGCCGGGCCGTCGAGCTCCGACAGCAGGGCGGGGATGACCAACGCCATCGGCGTCGTCGACGACCAGGCGGTCAACTCGACTTCGAGCTCCTCGACCGGCCGGTCCCCCAACCGGTGCAAGGTCGGTATCCGGCCGAACTGCGAGAAGTCACCCATGGGCCACCGGGACCCGAACGACCGGCGCTGCGCTCATCGAGGCCAAGGGTAGAGGATCACCGATCGACACCGCCGGTCCAACCTCTAGGATGACTGTTGGCCACGCAGGGGTTCGGCGGCCTCCACCTGCACCGGGAGGGGAACATCATGTCAACAACGGCACGGCATTTCGCCTTTCTCGACGGGATCCGCGGCTGGGCTGCGTTCGCGGTGCTCCTCTTCCACCTGCAGATCGAACGTCCTGAAACGAATCTGGTGCTGGGCCGGACACCACAGTGGCTGCTCGAGGCATTGGGCACGGGCAAACTGGGGGTCGCCGTGTTCTTCGTGCTGAGCGGGCTCGTCATCGCCTATTCGCTGCGAGCGAGCTTGGAGACCACACGGCCTGATACGTCGGATCAGAAGATCACGGCGAGCGGCGACCGGCCGCGCTTCAACGTCGGCAACTTCGTGCTCCGTCGCATCGTTCGCCTCACACCGCCCTACCACGCGGCGATCATCGTGGCGTTGGTGTTCGCGCTGGGGGCGGCGCTCGAAGGCGGACACGACTATCTCCCCGGCGGGACACCGTTCGGCATGGCCCGGCTTTTCGCCCACCTCGTCTACGTCCAGGAGCTGTTCGGGTTCGTCAACTTCAACGATGTCTTCTGGACGCTGTCGATCGAGCTCCAGTTCTACCTGGCCTTCGCCGGCCTCGTGTTCGCCCAGGATCGTCTCGGACGCATCCGACCACCGGCAACGACACTGCGGATCCTCTATGGAATCTCCGCCGCGATTTCGCTCCTGTGGCCGTTCGGGTTGCTGGGAGACGACGCTCGACCCGTCTGGTTTGCCCCGCTGTGGTATTCGTTCATGCTCGGCGTGCTCCTGTTCGCGCGATGGCGGCGGCAGATCCCGGCCTGGTCGCTCGTCCTCTACATGGCACTGCTGTCGATGGGCCCGCTCGTCACCGACCGGGACGGCCAGTTCGCCTGGGTGTCGGTGGCGACGACGGCGCTGCTCTGGATCGCCGTCGAACGGGACCGCCTCGGCCGCTGGCTGGCCGACCGGCCCTCACAGTTCCTCGGCCGCGTGTCGTACTCGCTCTATCTGATCCACACGCCGATCCTGGGAGCGGGGCTGGTCGTGGGGGCCAAGCTGCTGGGTGAACCGACCGTGGCCAAACAGCTCCTGACGATCGTGGTGTCGGTGACGGTGACCCTGGTCGCCGCCGAGGTCTTCCATCGGGCCATCGAGCGACCGGCCATCGTCATGAGCCGCCGTTTGCGAAGCGGTCAACCGCATCCTCCGGGCCGACCCCGGAACCGGCGGATCACGATCATGCCATGACGTGAACCGGCGTGCCGTTCGGGAGCTCGCCGGGCAGGTACTCGGCGATGTGCATCGGCACCCGAACGCAACCGTGGCTGGCCGGGTAGTTCGGCACCGACAGCGCCCCATGGAAGGCGATGCCGCCGGTGAAGTACAGCGGGTTGTAGAGCCGTCCGATGTCGAGGCTCGACTCACGCCAACCGCTGATGCGGCGCTGGATGTGGAAGTTGCCCCTCGGGGTGATCGAGGAGCCGCTGTGGTCCTCGTTCTCCCAGGGGACGCCGCTGCCGCTGGAGATGTGGCTGATCAGGACCGGCGTGTTCGCACCCGGGTCGTAGATCTTCATGAGCTGCTGCGACAGATCGACCTCGACCCATCGGTCGTCGTGGCGATGGATCGGCGTGCCGAGCCGTCCGTCGAGGAGGCGGGTGAAGGCCCAGTCGTCGGCCGGGCCCCAGTTGCCGTCGACCGGAATCCCGGCCAGCTTCTCCAGGGCCCAGACGGCCTGGATGGTGCGGGTACCGTACTCGCCGTCGGGGGCACCCGGGTCGAACGGGCCGGTGGCCAGCAGCTCCTGCAACTGCTCGACTTTCGACCCCTCGTCATCGACGGTCACAACCAGGCCGTCGTAGCTGTACCGATACAGCGCGTCGATGGTGGCCTCGTTGGCCGTACCGGTCTGTACGAGCCCGACGACCGTCTGAAATGCGGTGACGGCCCGTTCGGTCCGTCGACCGTAGTCGCCGTCGGGGGGGGCCGGCCGTGAACCCGATGTCGTTCAGTCGGGTCTGCAGATCGACGACGTGGTCGCCGTTGTCGCCCCGTTCGGCCGGAGCCAGGCTCAGACCCAGTACCTCGGCGGGATCGGCTTCGGTGGTGGTCGTCGTCTCGGGGGCGGCCGTGGTCGCCGGCGACTCCACCGTCGTCGGCTCGCTGTCTCCCTCCGAGTCGGCCGCGGCCGAGGTGATGGCCGGTTGGTCGGCGGCCGGTGCCGCCGCCGCGGCGTCGGCGCCGACGTCTCGGCCGATACATGAAGCCAGGACGAACACGAGAAGAAGCCCGCCCGTCGCTGTCACGCTGCTGCGCCTCATCCCCTAACCTCCACCCCGTACCGTCTACCTCTTCACGTCAGCCGCCCGATGGCCGTGATTCAAGTATCGCGCGACGGCGGCTCGAAACCTGATCGGGAGCCTCGGGTTCGACGGAGTCGTAACAGAGCGCTGCGCCGGGGTGGCCACTGTGCGGTCCACGGTTTGGACCACCGGTCGCTACGGTGACCGGGATGTCCGACGGCACCCAGTATTCCGGCGACGTGCCGGCCGAAGCCGATTTCCCTGTCGCGCCCCCTGAGCGGGGGGTCTTCGCCAACCGCACCCTGAATCTCCGATCGATCCAGGCCGTCGGCTACGACATGGACTACACGCTGATCCACTACAAGGTCGAAGCGTGGGAGGAGGCGGCATTCCGCCACGCCAGGGCCAACCTCGCCGACTTGGGCCTGCCGGTCGAGCCGTTCCGCTTCGATCCCGAGGCCTTCACCATCGGATTGACCTTCGACCTCGAGGCCGGCAATCTGCTCAAGGCCACCCGATTCGGCTATGTGGTCCGGGCCAGTCACGGCACGCGAATGCTGCCGTTCGAGGAGCAGCGTCGGCGCTACACCGAAACGATCGTCGAGCTGTCGGAACCCCGCTTCGAGTTCATGAACACCCTCTTCGAGCTGTCGCGGGCGTCGTTGTGGTGTCAGCTCATCGACACCCACGACCGATCGCCGATTCACGGGGTGTCCGGTTACGGCGACCTGTACCGTCTGGTCGACAAGGCCCTGGCCGACACCCACCTCGACGGCGCCCTGAAAGCCGAGATCCTCGCCGACCCCGACCGGTTCATCGATCCCGACCCCGACGTGGTCCAGACGCTGATCGACCAGCGATCGGCCGGCAAGAACCTGCTCCTGATCACCAACTCCGACTGGGCCTACACACAGCAGATGATGGCTCACACGGTCGATCCCTACTGTCCGCCGGGCAAGTCGTGGCGGGACCTCTTCGACATCGTGATCGTCTCGGCCAACAAACCCCGATTCTTCCAGGGCAGCAACCCGATCTACCGGGTGGTCGACGAGGAACGCTCCCTGCTGGCACCCCACCGAGCTCTCCTGGAGGCCGGATCGGTCTACTTCGGCGGTAACGCCCGCATCGTCGAGGAGAGTCTCGGGCTCTCGGGCAGCCAACCCCTCTATGTCGGTGACCACCTGTTCGGCGACGTGCTCGTCACCAAGGACGTTCTGCGGTGGCGAACCGCGCTGATCGCCCGGGAGCTGGAGGCCGAGATCCGGGCCGCCATCACCTTCGCCGATCACCAGCGCGAACTGGAGGCGCTGATGTCGGACAAGGTCGCCATCGACCGCCGGCAGGCTCACCTGAGGCTGGCGGTCCAGCACGGATCCAACGGCTCGGGACGGGGATCGTCGATGCGACGCGAGCTCGACCTGGTGAGCAACCGGGCGCTGGCGTTGGATGAACGGATCGCCCCGCTGGCTGCTGAGGCGTCCACGCTCGGCAACCCGAACTGGGGGCCGCTGATGCGGGCCGGCAACGACAAGAGCTTGTTCGCCCGCCAGGTCGAACGTTATGCCGACGTCTACACGTCGCGCGTGTCCAACCTTCGCTACGAGACCCCGTTCGGGTACCTTCGGGCCGCCCGAGGATCGCTCCCTCACGACGGCGCATCCACCGGATGACGGCCCGTACGAGGGCGTCGATCCGTCGAAGCTGCGCCATGCAGCACCGGGTTCCACCCATCGCCGAAAACGACGTTTTCGCCGACGAAGGGCGCTAGCCTGGGCGTTTGGAAAGGCTGGTTCTGGAATACACCCATCGGGACTCCGTCACCAGCTCCCGGGCAACCGGGCCGCCACCGCCTCGCTGGGTTGATCTCCGCGAGCGGATGGAGCTCCCGAGCGTCGCGACACCACGTCGCCGCTACCTCGCAAACCAACTGGTAACTGGAATCCAAGGAAGGAACAGGTCGTCATGGCCAAGGCAAAGTTCGAACGCACGAAGCCGCATGTGAATGTGGGCACGATGGGTCATATTGATCATGGGAAGACGACGTTGACGGCGGCGATCACGAAGGTGTTGGCGGCTCGTGTGTCGGGGAATACGG
>JAOTVU010000275.1 GCA_029863385.1 Acidimicrobiia bacterium | reverse complement strand
CCCTGGCGGCCAAGGGCGGCACCGAGGTGGCGATGGAAGAACTGACCCTGTGCCACGAGGGCATCGAGTACACCTGACATGCCGTCGGGGTTGCTGGCGCCGACCAACGGCACGTTCGGTGCCCCCGGGGTGTTCCTGGCCCCGCCGGAACCGGTGCGGGAGATCACCGGCGTGTCCCGCTCCACGGCCGCCTTCTTCGGGGTTTCACCCCGGGGCCCGGCCCGCCTGCCGGCCGGGACGTTGGAACCCGACGACGATGTCCTGAGCTGGCTGACGGCCACGCCGGTCAGGCGCACGGTGCCCCGACTGGTCACCAGCTGGGACGAGTACCGCCACCACTTCGGCGGCTTCGAAGGGCCCGGCCGGTTGCCCTACGCGGTGTCGGCCTTCTTCGCCGGGGGCGGGCGACGAGCCTGGATCGGGCGCATCGTCCACGACTACGGCAGCGACGCCGACAACGGTGGGGGCCGGGCGATCGGCGAGCTGGACGGTCTCGGTGTCGGAGCCGACCGCTGCCCCATCATCCTGATGGCACGCTCGGAGGGACGATGGGGAGACCGGCTGGCAGGCTCACTGCGGCTGGTCACCCGCCCGCTGACCCTGACCGAGCCGGCCACGACCACCGAGTTGGTTGTCGATCGGCGGGAATGGGTGCCGGTCGGATCACTGCTCAGACTCGCCGGTGGCGGCGACAGCCACGAGTTCAGCTACGTCGACGATTCGTCGTTGCGGCTGCGCGACGACGGAGCGGGTTCGGTCCGGGTGGTGACCCTCGCGTCGGCCGCCGGGTCGGTGCCGGGCGGGGCCGAGGTCGTCACCGCCGTTCTCGAGGTGATCGACCGCGACGAGCGGATCGATCGTCGTGAGGTCATCGACGGCATCGGGCTGCGATGGGATCATCCCCGCTGGCTGGGTCGGGTGCTCATCAACGAGTCCTCCATGATCTGGCCCCACGACTCGTGGCTGGCCGCCGCCGTCGACCTCACCGGGCTCGAACTGCGCTCCCACCCCCTGATCTCGCTGCGCCCCCGCCCGGCCGGGGACCCCTGTGGCATTACGCTGGACACCGGGCCCGAACCCCCGGTCGACCACATGACCGGAGGCGTCGATCGCTGGCCCGACATCGTTCCCGAGGACTTCCACGACGGCCGCTGGGTTCCCGGCAACGAGGTCCCGGGCGACGGCGTCCAGTCGCTGGGCGACCACGACGACGTCGGCCTGGTCCTGGTCCCTGATCTCTACGAGCCGTCGCCACTGGTCGAGACCGACGAGACGGAGGAGCCGGCCACGCTGTGCGGTCCCGACTTCGACTACCACGTCGACGCGGTCGAGCCGCCCGAGCCCGAACCGGCGCCACCCGGACTCGACGGGCTCCGGCTCGACATCAACGACGATCTGCAGCGCGACCGCCTCATCGAGAACCAGCAGGCCATCGTGGCCTGGGCCGACCATCGTCGGGATCTGACGGTGCTGCTCGACGTGCCGCTCGACATGACCCAGCGCCAGACGGTGATGTGGCGCAACCACTTCGACTCCCCGTACGTGGCCGCCTACCACCCGTGGATCGACACCAGCACCCCCGACGATCATCGCGACGCGCTGATCCGGGTCAACCCGTCGGCCTTCGCCGCCGCCATCATCGCCGAGCGGGAGCAGCGACTCGGCGTCCAGGTCGGACCGGCCAACCAGATCGCCGCCGGCGCCCTGCGGCTCGACCGGACCATTACGGGTCCCCAACACGACGAACTGCACCGCGCCGGCATCAACGTGTTCGCCGCCGAACGTGACGGCATCCGCCTGACCGGAGCCCGCACGATGTCCCGCCGGTCGATCCTGCGGCAACTCAGCGTGGCCCGCTTGATGGCGGTGCTGCGGCTGTCGATCGAGCGGGAAATGCAGTGGGCGGTGTTCGAGCCGAGCAACCCGACCCTGTGGGCCGAGATCCGCCGCCTGGTGCACGGCTTCCTGTCCCGCCTCTACACCGCCGGCGCCTTCGCCGGCGCCACCACCAAGGAGGCGTTCTTCGTCCGCTGCGACCGTACCACCATGACCCAGAACGACATCGACAACGGCCGCCTCATCTGCCTGGTCGGCGTTGCCCCGGTGGAACCGATCGAGTACATCGTGATCGAACTGGCGCTCGAGGCCAACCAGACCGTCAGCGTCGAGGTGGTGGGGTAGGCGGCGATGCTGTGGCGGCGCCGCGAAGGTGAGCGGATCGCAGCCGACGGCGTGTTGGCGGCGTCGGAGCACCTGCCGTTCGCCGACCGGATCCAGCGTTCGTTCGGCCACCATGACCTCGGCGATGCCACGGCCCGGATCGGTGGACCCGCCGCGACCGCTGCCGAATCCCTGGGGGCCGCGGCCTACACCTACGGCTCGGATGTCGGCTTTCGGGCGGCGCCCGATCTGCACCTGGCGGCACACGAGGCCGCCCATGTGGTCCAGCAGCGGGCCGGCGCCGGCGGGGCCCACGACCGCCACGAGTATCAGGCCGAACGGCACGCCGACAGGGTGGCCGACCTCGTCGTGGCCGGCCGGTCCGCCCAGGCCGAACTCGACGGAGCAGCGGCCTCGGGTGGTGCCGGCCGCTCTCGACCCGTCGTGCAGCGCCAGGCGGCACCGCAGAAGACCCATGTGGTACAGAAGGGCGAGACCGTCAGGCAAATCGCGGAGAAGCACGGCGTCACCGTCGAGGCCCTCATCGAAGCCAACGACGACAAGCTCCAGACCTGGTCGGTCGAGGGTGGATCGGTGAAGGGGTTCAACGCCGGCGATGTGCTGGTGATTCCCGAGGTGGCGGCGGAGGCACCGGCCGAGTCGGGCCTGGTCGAATCGGTCATCGAAGGCGCGTCGCGAATGGTTCGCGACATCGGCCAGGGCATCAGAGACGTGGCATCCGGCGTCGTCGACACCGTCGGGGGCATTATCGGCGCCGGTAAGGAGTGGCTGTTCGGCGACGACTCCAAGGCCGTCGCGCCGGGCACCGGCGACAGATCCGACAAGGACAAGGGCCTCAGCGACGAGAAGGTTCTCGACTGGATCGAGATCGGGCGGAAGTGCAGCGAGGACAAGCGGGCGGCCGGCAAGGAGAAGGAGCCGTACAACGTCGAGCAGATCGATCGCTGGCTGGTTGAACTCGACGCCGACATGGACAAGTCGACCGATCCGGTGCAGAAGCGGGTGCTGGCCGGCGTGAAGTTTCAACTCGTTTCGACCAGGCACGGCACGAAGTACGAGCAAGCCGAGCGTGACTTCGACTTCGACAAGACGTTCGACTGCTCCGAGGCGGTGCAGTACATGCTGATGGAGGCCGGCCTCGGCGACGTCTTCGGCGAGTCGACCGAGGAACTCGCCACGCTCTACTTCGGCGGGATCATCGAGGGCATCTACGAGTCGTCGTTCCGCCCGAACCCCAGGACCGGCGACATCATGGTCTGGGGTGGTTGGGCCGGCGTCAAGTGGGCCGGCCACATCGCCATGGTCCTCGACGTCCGCCCCGATGATCGGACGTTCCTCGTCTCCCACATGGGAGGCAGCGGATCGTGGCTCAACGCCTTCGACCTCGACGATCACAAGAAGCAGGACGCGCGCCGTAACACGGAACCGTCGACGAAGTGGGGAGATGGGCAGCCGGTTCTCGGTTTCTGGTCCCCGGAGGATGCCGTACTGCCTGCGCCGCTTGGAACCGCGACCGTAGTCAAGACCGGCTACAACCC
>JAOTVU010000114.1 GCA_029863385.1 Acidimicrobiia bacterium | reverse complement strand
ACCACCTGATGGTTCGTGATCGTCTTCATCGTCAGCTCCTCCGAGATCATCGGTCCGCCCAACCATCGTCATCGTCGTCCGGACGGAGCGACAGAGCCGAAGGTCACGACCGTCGAAGGTCACGACGACGCACGGCCTCACGTCGAGCTGCGAGACTTGACGGATGGCCGGCATGTCACTTCCAGAGCTCGTGCGCGGCGGCTCGTACCGACGATCGTGGCTACGCCCGGACGTGCTGTCGGGCCTCACGGTTGCGGCGATGCTTGTACCTCAGGCGATGGCGTACGCCGAACTCGGCGGGCTCCCACCGTCCGCCGGGTTCCGGGCGGCCCTCGTTGCGCTGCCCATCTATGCCCTCATCGGCACGAGCCGGCATCTCGGTGTCGGCCCCGAGCCCGGGACTGCGATTCTCGCCGCCGCAGCGGCCGCTCAGCTGGCGGACGGCGACCCGCTCCGATACGCGGCGTTGATGGCCACCATCGCCGGGCTGGTCGGGATCATCGCCCTGCTGGCCGGAGTTTTTCGGTTCGGTTTCGTGGCCGAGTTGCTGTCCAAGCCGGTGCTTGTCGGCTACATCACCGGGGTCGGCTTGACACTTCTCACCAGCCAGCTTCGTTCGTTCACCGGCGTTGGGATCGACGCCGACAACCCGTTCGTCCGAGTCGGCCAGTTCGTGGCTCGACTCGATCAGATCGACCCCACAACGCTGGCCGTCGGCTTGTCGACGTTGCTGGTGATCCTCGTTCTCCGTCGCCATCGGCCGTCCTGGCCCGGCGCCCTCATCGGGCTCGGCGGAACCATGTTGGCGGTCGCCGCCGCCGACATCGACATCGCCGTGGTCGGCGACATCGACGCCGCACTTCCGAGACTCGACGTCCCCGGCGTCGGGTGGGCCGATGTCACATCGCTGTTGCCCGCCGCGGCCGGCGTCGCTCTGATCGGCTACACCGACAACATCCTCACCGCCCGATCGATCTCGGCCGGACGCGGATACGAGATCGATGCCAATCGGGAGCTCCTGGCTTTCGGGGCGATGAACGTCGCCGGTTCGATGTCCGGCGGGTTTCCGATGTCGTCGAGCGCATCACGGTCGTTCGTCCCTGCGACCATCGGCAGCCGATCGCAGGCGTCGAGTATCGTCACGTTCGCCGTCGTGGTGGCGTTCCTGCTCGTCGGCACGTCGATCCTGGCGGAGATTCCACAGGCCGGCCTCGCCGCCGTCATCATCGCCGCCGCCTTCGCCGTGATCGACCTCGAAGGCTTCCGCCGGATCGCCGCACTCAGCCGAAGTGAGGCCGCTCTCGCCGTCGTGACCTGTCTCGCGGTGATCGGCGTGGATCTGCTCACCGGCGTACTCGTCGCCGTGGGCCTGTCGATGCTGCTCACGCTCGGTCGGGTGGCCCGTCCCCACGACGCGATCCTCGGCGAGGGTGCAGGGCTCGACGGCTGGATCGAGGTCCACGACGACCGTGCGCAGCCGCTGTGGGGACTCCTCGTGTACCGCTTCGACGGACCGCTGTTCTTCGCCAACGGCGAATACTTTCTCGAGCGTGTCCGGGCGGCGATCGAGGCGAACCCCGGAGAGGAGACCAGTGTCGTTCTCGACATGGAAGGCATCGGATCGGTCGACACGACCGCGGTCGAGCACCTCGAAAGTCTCATCGAGGAACTGGAGGCCAAGGACATCGTGGTCAGCCTGGCCAGGGCGAACACGAAGGTTCTCGACCTCCTCACGAAGGCGGGCGTCATCGCTCATCTCGGACCGGACCGTGTGTTCCCGACCATCAATGCCGCCGTGGAGGATCATCGTCGGCGCGATCGTGGAGATCCGGGCCCATGACCTTCGGGCCATCGTCGGGTGGAGCTTCTACCATGGATCTCATGTCCCCCAACGCAGCAGCGGCCGGAGGTGCCGTCACGGCCGATCCGCCGTTCCTGGTGGCGCTCGATCGGGCCATCTATCTGCTCGACCGGGATCTGGCGCCGACACAGAAGGTGCGGGCCTTCGTCAAGGGTCGCGCCATCCTGTCGGAGTTGGCCGGCGAGCGGGGCGACCAGGCGGTGGAGGATCTGGTCCGGGCAGGCCGGCTGACGTCGCTCGAGGGCATCGGGAAGTCCATCGAGGCGGTGGTGGCCGGAGCCTACGGCGGGCCCACCGATTACCTCGACAAGCTGGAGGCCTCGACGGTCATCGAAGTCGGTCCCGGCGCCGAGCTTCGGCGTGCCCTGAAGGGCGACTGCCACTCCCATTCCACCTGGTCCGACGGCGGAGCCGAGCTGCGAACCATGGCTCTCGCCGCCCGCGACCTCGGACACGAGTACCTCGTGGCCACCGACCACTCGGCTCGCCTCACCGTGGCCCGCGGCCTCTCGCCGGAGCGGCTCGCCCGGCAGATCGCCGAGATCGAGAAGCTCAACGAGGAGCTGTCCCCGTTCCGGGTCCTGACCGGGATGGAGGTCGACATACTCGACGACGGCCGCCTCGACCTGCCCGACGACTTCCTGGCCAGGCTCGACGTGGTGATCGGCTCGGTCCATCACCGCATCCACCAGGACCCCGACGAGATGACCAAACGCCTCGTGCGGGCAGTCGCCAATCCGCACGTCGACATCCTCGGCCACTGCACCAACCGGAAGGTGCTGGGCAACAAACGCCGGCCCAGCCGCTTCGACGCCGACTACGTGTTCGCCGCCTGTGCCCGGTTCGACACGGCCGTCGAGATCAACTGCCGCCCCGAGCGCGAGGACCCGCCCGAGGAACTGCTCGAATTGGCGTTGGAATGGGACTGCCGAATCAGCATCGACTCCGACGCCCACGCCCCCGGCCAGTTGGAGTGGGTCAACTACGGCTGCGACAAGGCGGCCCTGGCCGGCGTCGAACCCGACCGGATTCTCAACACCCGATCTGCTGACGATCTGCTGGACCTCCTCGCCGGCGCCGCCTGATCGCGCCGCTCCTCCCCCACCCCTCCCGAAACTGTGCGGTCAGCGCCCGGGATCTCGGGCCGAGGGCGCACAGAAGCTCGGTGGTGCGGGCGACCGCAGTGGGACATCAGCCGAACAGGGTGTCGAGCACCGAGTAGGTGCCGACCGTCAGCGTGCCGGTGAGGTTGACGGTGATCGACGGTGTGAGCAGACCCGAGAGGTCGTGGTCGAGCGAGATCGCGCCGACCTCGAGGAAGGTGGCTGCCCGCTGCCATTCGGCGGCCAGGTGGTCGAGGAGGTAGCCGTCGGGGTTGAGTCTGGCGGTGGCCGTCTCCATCGGCAGACCGTCGGAGACCATGATCAGAACCCGGCGCCGTTCAGGGCGGACGGCCAGCCGGTTCGTGGCCCAGCGGACGGCCTCGCCGTCGACCCCCTCCCGGTAGTGGTCGGTGCGCAACATGGCGGCCAAACCCAATCGGGCCTGGCGCCATGACTGGTCGGCCGACTTGTAGACGACGTGCAGTACGTCGGCGACACGACCGGGCTCGGGGGGCGAGCCGGCCGTACGCCAGTCGTCGGCCGAGCGCCCACCGCTCCAGGTCGACGTGGTGAAACCCAGCACCTCGGAGGCGACGCCGGCCATCTCCAGAGCTCGGACCAGGGTGTCGATCAGGACGGCCAGGCTCTCGTGGCGCTGGACCTTCATCGATCCCGAGGTGTCGACGAGAAAGGTGACGACCGTGTCGGCCGAGGGGCGGGACACCCGCTGCCGGTAGACGGGTGGGTCAAGCGGCTGGGCGACGAGCCGGGCCAGGCGGGACGAATCCAGCCGCCCGCTGTGGAACCCGCCGACCCAGTGGACGACGGTGTCCGCCGCGAACAGAGCCTGCAACCGCAGGGCGAGGCGGGCTGCACTCACCGTCTGCGCCGCGTACAACTCGTTGAGCCGGGTGCGCAGCGATCGCAGCGCCCGGGGCCGGTAGAGAGCCTCGCCCGTCGTCACCTGATCGTGAGCTGTCGTGAACACCCGGTACGAGGCCGCTCCGGTTGCGGCCGACGAGGAGTCGCCACCGCCGGAAGGTTCGTGGTCCATGGCGTCCCAGTCGATCGGGATCAGCAATCGGGCCCGATCGTCGTCCGAATCGACGCGCAGTTCAGCGGCGTCTCCGACCATCTCGGCCACCAGTCGGGCGATCTCCCGGGCCGGCTCGGCGAAGGCAGCCTGATCGTCGACCAGGGCGGGCAGCCGGCTCAGCGCATGGCCGGCGAGACGCGCCAGATTTCCCCTGGTCGTCTCGATGAGGTCGTCGACGTGATCGGTCGTCGGCCGCCCCAACAGCCGCTGCCGCAACATCTGGGTGATGGTGAAGATCAGCAGACCGACACCCGTTTCGGTCAATCGTTCGGCCTGGGCCGACTCGTTCCACCGTTCGAACCCCGCATCCCGGTTGCGAGCCGATCCCCGCCAGCCGACGGGAGCCAGCGCCTCGCAGCGGAACTGTTCGGCAACGTCGAACACGATTCGTTCCAGAGGCTCGGTGGGAGCCAGCTCACGGTGCAGGTCGAGGTCGCTGTGACGGACCCGCAGCCCGAGCGCATCGGCGACCCCCCGGCGCAGGGCCAGATCGGCGGCCGTAAGGTCCCAAACCAGGTGGGGCACCGCCAACGCCAACGGTCGTCCGTCGACCTCCACCCGGCCTCCCCGCAACTCGGCTGCAGGCTCCGCCCCGACGGCCCGGACGGCCGCCGACATCAGACGATCGAGCAGGCGGACGGATTCGTCGCCTGTCGGAGCGGTTCCGGCCACCGCCTCGACCCGCTACCCGAACACCCGCTGGAGGTATTCCAGCGCGATGGGCGCCTCGGCCTCATCGCACTTGTTGACGAACGACACGCGGTAGGCGACGGCGACATCGCCGAACGTCACCAGGTTCTCGGCCCAACTGATGATCGTGCGGGGCGACATGACCGTGGAGAGATCACCGGCGGCGAATCCGGTCCGCGTCATCGCGGCGACCGACACCATCCCGGCGACCACGTCGCCGGCGTCGGACCGCTCGGCGAACTCTCGGGCCTGACCCAGCACAACCGCGATCTCGACCTCGGGCTCCAGATAGTCGAGGCGAGCCACGATGTTCCAACGGTCGATCTGGGCCTGGTTCAAGACGTTGGTTCCCCGGTACAGGCCGCTCAGATCCCCGAGGCCAACCGTGTTGGTGGCGGCGAAGAGCCGGAATCGTGGGTGAGGGGTGATGACCTCGTTGGTGTCCAGCAGGGTGAAGCGGCCCTCACGTTCCAGCAGCCGCTGGATCACGAACATCACATCCGGTCGACCGGCATCGTACTCGTCGAGCAGAACCGCCACCGGCCGGCGCACCGCCCACGGCATCATGCCGTCGACGAACTCGGTGACCTGCTTCCCATCTCGGATCACCACCGCGTCCCGGCCGACGAGATCGGCCCGGGTCAGGTGACCGTCGAGATTGATCCGCAGCAGCGGCCAGTTGAGCCGGGCCGCCACCTGTTCGACATGGGTCGACTTGCCGACCCCGTGCGGACCCTGCACCATGACCCTCCGGTTCAGCTCGAAGCCGGCGAGCAGGGCCAGGGTGGCTTCCGGGTCGAAGTGGTAGGCGTCGTCGACGACCGGAATGTGCGCCGCCAACACGTCGTCGACCGGCCGCTCGTCGATCGCGATCTTCCGCTCCCCGATTGCGGAACCCGGCTCGAAACCGAACAGATCGGCCAAGGTCGTCAGCCGGGCCGGCTCCGAGGAGGAGGACATGGCCTCCAACTGTATGGCAGCGGGCCGCTCGGCCACCAGTCCGATCTCAGGCTCGAAATCAACGGATCCGGAAGCGACTGTTCGCTACTGTCCGATGGAGAGCCAGGAGGGGAGAACCATGTCACGACCGAGCGACAATCGTCCGACCGACGCCGCCGTCGTGGAGTTCCTTCGCTCCCACCATGGCGCGGAACCGGAGGAGCTGGAGCGTCTCGACGGTGGCTTCTGGTCGGCCGCCTACGGCTACCGGCTGGGCGACGAGGAGTTGGTCCTCCGGATCAACGACGAACCGGATGGATTCCGCGACGACCGCCGGGCCATGCGGTACGGATCACCGAACCTGCCGGTGCCCGAGGTCCTCGCCATCGGTGAGGGCTTCGGCCGCTGGTTCGCCGTCTCCCGCCGCCACCGTGGCCGCTTTCTCGAGATCGTCGGCGGGGACGAGGTCGAAACGGCAGGCGCCACCGTCGTCGGGCTGCTGGCCGCCCTCCGTTCCGTGCCCCCCGATGACACGGTGGCCCCGCCCTGGCGTACCTGGCTGCTCGACGGAATCACCGATCGACCCGACCACCACACCCGTGGCTGGCGCAGCAAGATCGCCACCGCCCGCAACGTGGACCGGACGTTTCGAGCCGCCGAACGTCGCATCGGGTCGCTGATCGACGCCTGCGAGGACCGGAACCAGCTCGTCCACTCCGATCTGCTCCATCAGAACGTGCTCGTCTCACCCGCCGCCGACGCCGTCACGGCGGTGTTCTCGTGGAAGTGCTCGACCTGGGGCGACAGCCTCTACGATCTGGCCTGGTGCACCTTCTGGGGACGCTGGCATCCCAACATCGGGGCCCTCGATCTGTGGGAACGGGTCGTTCCCGGACTGGCCCCGGCCGATGCCCTCGACGTCGCGGTCCGCCACCACGTCTACGAGCTGCAGATCGGGGCCGGCCACCTCGGCTGGTATGCCACCATCGGAGACGACGACGGCCTGTCCTGGACCGCCCGCCAGCTCGATGAGCTGCTCGAACAGGGACCCTGGGAGGCACCGGACGATCCGCAAGGCCGGTTCAACTCCAGGTGACCCGCTGGACGGCCCGCCACCGGTCGAGCAGCTCCGGGCGTCCCGCCACCGTGATCTCGTCGCCACGATTCCACAGCCCGAGGTAGAGCTCGACGGCGGTGCCGGTCAGCGAAACGGCCGAATCATCACCCCCCGCGATGGCGTCACCGGCGAGCGGAACCGGGTCGGTGGTCAATCGTTCGGCGACCCGCACCAACCAGCCCCGTTCGCCATCCGACGGGCGGACGAGCACGGTGAACTCCTCACCGTCGAACAACTTCGATCGACCCCGAGTGAAGAACCCGCAAAGGAGTTCGTCGATCCCATCGATTGCCACGGTCGGGGCGATGGCCGCCTCCCCGGCGGTCGGTGACCGACCGAGCGTCGCCGCCAACGCGTCCACCATGTGCATGGTCGTCTCGTGAGCCTGCCGGCGGGCCCAGAAGTGGCGCGGAGCCGGTGCGTCGTTGAGAAAGGTCATGGCGTCGAGGTCGGGCTTCGCCTCGGCCAGGGCGGCGGTCAGCAGGTCCAGGCCGTTCCGGTAGTGATCCACGATGTCGTCGACCGACGACGCGATCTCCGTCTGGCTGGGAAGTGCCTCCGGATCCGCATCGGTGATGTTGGCCGTGGCCCAGCGGTGCACCAGCGTCTGGTGGGCCAGGAGTTCGCGGACGGTCCAGGCGGGGCAGGTCGGCACCCGGGTCGACTCGTCGACTGACGACGCCAGGTCGGCCAGACGGTCGCCCGCGCTGCGGATGACGTCGAGGTGCTCGTCGAAGGTCAGTGAGGTCGGCACCTCACCAGGATGGCACGGTGCCGACCGCTGCGAGCGGGCTACACGAAGTCCCTGTACTTGTCGAGGTGACGGACCGGGGTCGACAGGGCATCCCGGCGGAACGGGTCCCCGAGCTCTTTGGTGCACATGATCTCGATCACGGTCGTCTCGCCCCGGTTCATCTGGGCGTCGATGGCGTCGGTGAGGGCGGCGCCGACGTTGTCGATCTTGTCGACCCGGACCCCGCTGGCCCCCATGGCGCGGGCGATCTCGGCGTAGTTCTCGCCGCCGTCCAACTCACCGGCCACGAAGCGGCGGCCGTAGAAGTCGACCTGGTTCTTCTTCTCCGCCCCCCACTGGCGGTTGTGGAAGACAACGGCGGTCACCGGGATGTCATGGCGGACGGCCGTCATGACCTCGACCATCGACATGGCCCATGCCCCGTCGCCGGCGTAGGACACCGCCGGGCGGTCGGGGGCCGCCTTCTTGGCGCCGATGATGGTGGGCAGGGCGTACCCGCAGTTGCCCCAGCTCATCGGAGCGAAGAAGCTCCGAGGTTCCTCGAACCGCAGGTAGGAGTTGGCCACCGAGTTGATGTTCCCGATGTCGGTCGAGACCATGACCCGGGCGGGCAACGCCTTCTCCAGCTCCCGAAGAACCTGGCGGGGATGTAACCAGTCGCCCGGCTCGGCCGCCGCCTCGGCGATCATCTCCATGCTGAAGTCGTCACGCTCGTGGGTCCAAGCGTCGAGCTCGTCCTCCCACGCCTGCCTCTCCGCCGCCGTGCGGGACGCCCGCCCGACTCGGGTTGTGTCACACGCCAACTCCCGCCCCTCCAGGCGGGCCTTCAGCGCCACCGCGGCGGCACCGGCGTCACCGGCGATACCGACGGTGATCGGCTTCACCAGACCGAGCATCGTGTGGTCGGCGTCGACCTGGATGATCTTGGCGTCGTCCGGCCAGTACTCCAGACCGTGCTGGGGCAGGGTACCGAACGGCCCGAGGCGGGTGCCCAGCGCCAGTACCACATCGGCCTGGCTGATCAGCTTCATGGCCGCCTTCGACCCCTGGTAGCCGAGCGGTCCGCACCACTGGGGGTGCGACGCCGGGAACGAATCATTGTGGAGATACGAGTTGACCACCGGGCAACCCAGCCGCTCGGCCAGCGCCACCGCCTCGGCCATGGCGTCGCCCATGACCACACCGCCGCCCGAGATCATCACGGGGAACTCCGCCTCGGCCAGCAGGTCGGCCGCGGCGTTGAGGCTGGCGTCGCCACCGGGCCCCCGATCGACCCGCATCGGCTGCGGTATGGTCACGTCGATGTCGCCGTAGAACCGGTCGCGTGGGATGTTGAGCTGGGTCGGACCCATCTCCGACATCGCCCGGTCGAAACAGCGGGCGGTGATCTCGGCCATGCGCTTCTCGTTGTTGACATGGCCCTGGTACTTCGTGAACTCGGAGAACATCGGCAACTGGTTGGCCTCCTGGAAGCCGCCGAGGCCGATGCCCATCGTGCCGGTCTGCGGGGTGACGATCACCACGGGTGAGTGGGCCCAGAACGCCGCTGCGATGGCGGTGACACAGTTCGAGATGCCGGGGCCGTTCTGACCGATGACCACGCCGTGGCGACCCGACACCCGGGCGTACCCGTCGGCCATGTGGGCGGCCCCCTGCTCGTGCACCACGGGCACCAGGCTGATGCCGGCGGGGGCGAAGATGTCCATGGCGTCCATGAAGGCGGAACCCATGATGCCGAAGATGTCGGTGACCCCGTTGGCCACCAGTGTCTCGACGAAGGCTTCGGACGGAGTCATTCGGGTCATGGGTCACAGCTCCAGGTTCGTAATCGTTGGTGGGTCGGTATCTCGCCGTCGATCAGAGCCGACGTCGAGCGGTGAGGGGATCGGCCCTCATGGCAGGCTCATGGCAGGCTCATCGCAGGTCCATGGCCGGTTCATGGCCGGCCGGCGGCGGCCGGTTCCAACGAATCTTCCGCCGCAAGGGCTTCGACACCTCGGCACAGCAGCGTCAGCAGTCCGTCGAAGGACTCGTCGACGTCCTGGCCCATCGGGTAGCCGTCACCGGCCTCCAGATGACTGAACCCGTGGAAGGCGCTGCGCAGCGCTCGCCCGGCGTGTACCGACTTGTCGGTCGACAGGGCGTAGGACGCCAGACCCTGCCCGAGGATGAACACGATCCGGTCGACGGCCGCCTCGAGTTCGGTGTCGCCGGCGCATGGGTAGCGGTCGGTGGCGGTGTAGAGCCCGGGATGGTCCCGGACCGTGGAACGCCACGCGTTGCCCATCGCCCTGATCGCGTCCTCCCCCGAGAGACCGACGGCGGAGGACCCGAGCCGGTCGGCCAGGACCTGGCGGCAGCGTAGTCCGAGGGCACGGACGAGGTCGTCGATGCCGGCGACGTAGCGGTAGAGCGCCGGCTGGCTGATGCCGAGCTCGTTGGCCACCCGGGTGAGGCTCAGGGCGTCGAGACCCTCGGCATCGGCGATCTCGGCCGCCTTGTCGATGACGATCTCGGTGCTGAGCTGGGATCGGGCCATGGCGAATTAGATCTTATAACGTTTTTGCAATACGGTCTCAACTTGATGGACAGTAGCAACGGCCGAACCCGGGATGCCGCCGTCGGCGAGTGCGTCGACAGGGCCCGCCGGGCCATGACGGACTTCGCGGCCGGTGCCGCCCATCCCGACCAGGCCACCGTCGATCGGGCGGTGGCCGCCATCGCCTGGTCGCTCTACCGGCCCGACAACGCCCGCGCCCTGGCCGAGCAGGCGGTGGCCGACACCGGACTCGGCAACGTGGCCGACAAGATCGTGAAGAACCAGCGCAAGACGTTCGGGACCCTTCGTGATCTGCAACGGGCCACCACGATGGGACTCATCGACCACGATCCGGTCCGGGGGCTGAGCCGCTACGGCAAACCGGTCGGTGTGGTCGGGGCCATCACGCCATCCACCAATCCGGCGGCCACGCCAATAAACAAGGCGATGATGGCGGTCAAGGGGGGCAACGCCGTCGTCATCGCCCCCTCCCCCGCCGGCTGGTCGACGACCGCCCGGGCGGTCCAACTGGCCCGCACCGAACTGGAGCGGATCGGGGCTCCGGCCGACCTGGTTCAGGTTCTGCCTGCGCCGGTGACCCGGGAGGCGACCGAGGCGCTGATGGCCGCCGTCGATCTCGTGGTGGCGACCGGCTCCCAGAACAACGTGCGCCGGGCCTACCGCAGTGGAACACCGGCGATCGGCGTCGGCGCCGGGAACGTGCCGGTCATCGTCGACTCGACCGCCGACCTGACCGCTGCTGCAGCCAAGATCCGCGCTTCCAAGACGTTCGACAACGCCACCTCCTGCTCGTCGGAGAACTCCCTGATCGTGCTCGACGACGTGTACGAGGCGGCCATGGCTGCGCTGTGCGCCGCCGGGGCCCACCGGGCGAACGACGAGGAGGTGGCCCGGGTCTCCGAGCGCCTCTTCCCGTCGGGCTCACTCAACCGCTCGTTGATCGCCAAGGACTATGCGGTGCTCCGGCGGGAATTCGACCTCGGCGGTTCCGACAACGACGCCTACGTCCTGGTCGAGGAGCCCGAGCCCGGACCCGACCGGCCGCTCACCGGTGAGAAGCTCTCCCTGGTGCTGACCGTCTACCGGGCCCGGGACTTCGACCATGCCATCGAGCTGACCGGCCGCGTGCTGGTCGTCCAGGGCATCGGTCACTCGGTCGGTATCCACACCACCGATCTCGTTCGGGCCCGCCGGGTGGCCGAAACCCTGCCCGTGGTACGGGTCCTGGTCAACCAGGCCCACACCTTCGGCAACGGCGGCTCCTTTGACAACGCCATGCCGTTCACCTTGTCGATGGGCTGCGGGACCTGGGCCGGCAACTCGATCAGCGAGAACCTCAACATCGACCACTTCATCAACATCACCCATCTGGTCGAGACGATCGAGCCCGACGAGCCGACCGAACGGGAACTGTTCGGTGACCATTGGGACCTGATCGGCTTCGACGGGTGATGACCGGCATGGCGCCGTCTCCATGAGGCTGACCGAGGCTCAGGCCAAGCTGCTGTTCGCGGAGCGCAACATTCCCGTTCCCCGATCCCGGCTGGTGACCACACCGGCCGAGGCTGAGGCGGCGGCTCGGGAACTGGGTGGCGGCGATGGCGGCCCCGCCCGCCATCAGGCGATGGTGGTCAAGGGCCAGGTCGGCTCCGGAGGGCGGGGCAAGGCCGGAGGGGTCGTGTTCGTCGAGAATCCAATCGGTGCGGCACGAGCGGCGGCGCGGCTGCTCGGATCGGAGCTGAAGGGCGAGCTGGTGGTGGCGGTACTCGTGGAGGAAGCAATCGACGTCGCCGCGGAACACTATCTGTCGGTGACGGTCGACGCATCGGCCGGACGACCTGTCGTGATGCGGTCCGGCCGGGGCGGGATCGAGGTGGAGGCCATGGTCGACGAGATCGAGGTGTTCCCACTCGACCCCGTCGATCCCGCTTCCACACCCGGCATAGCCGACGGCCTCGAACGGAGTCTCGTCGAACTCTTCGTCAAATGCGATGCGTTGATCGTCGAGATCAATCCGCTGGCGGTCACGACCGGCGGTGGCCTCGTGGCGCTTGACGGCAAGATCGAGCTCGACGACTCGGCCCGTTTCCGTCAGGCCGCCCTGCACGATCGTTTCGATCCCGGCCCGGCACCGACCGGATCCGAGCGGGAGCGGCGAGCCGCCGAACTGGGACTGCGGCTCATCGAACTCGGGGGTGAGGTCGCCGTGCTGGCCAACGGCGCCGGGCTGACCATGGCGACAATGGACGCCGTCGTCGCCGCCGGTGGTCGTCCGGCGAACTTCTGTGAGATCGGCGGCGACGCCTACACCAAGGCGACTCCGGCCCTGGAACTGGTGCTGGCCCAACCCGGCGTACGCAGCCTGGTCGTCAACTTCTGCGGCGCGTTCGCCCGCTGCGATGTCATGACCGAAGGCGTCGTCGAGGCCTGGGAGCGGCTGCGACCCCAACTGCCGGTGGCCTTCAGCGTCGCCGGAACCGGGCGCGACGCCGCAGTGGACCTTCTGCGATCCCGACTGGGCGTCGAACCCCATCCGTCGATGGAAGCGGCGGTGCGGGCTGCGGTCGCCGCTGCGGCTCCCGCCACGACCGAAGGGTCGGAGGTGTGAGCGAAGTGCCCGATCCGCTCATCGTCACCCGACGGCATCGGGTCGTCGTCCACGGCATGACCGGACGCCAGGGCACGTTTTGGACCGAGCGGATGCGGGACTACGGGACCAACATTGTGGCCGGTGTCAGCCCGGCCAAGGGCGGGAGCCGGCACCTCGGGCTGCCGGTGTTCACCTCCGCCGTCGAGGCCGCCCGCGCAGGCGGTCCCGACAGCGGCATCGACGTCTCGGTTCTCTTCGTGCCTCCGGCCGGTGCCAGGGCCGCGGCAGCCGATGCGGCGCAGGCGGGAGCCCACCTCGTCGTTGTGCTCACCGAGTTCATCCCGGTGGCCGACACCATGGCCATGGTCGCCGAGGCTCGGGAGGCCGGTACGACGATCATCGGTCCCAACACCGCAGGGGTCGTCAATCCCGGCGAGACG
The DNA here is from genome assembly GCA_029863385.1 of Acidimicrobiia bacterium. Taxonomy (GTDB): domain Bacteria; phylum Actinomycetota; class Acidimicrobiia; order Acidimicrobiales; family SZUA-35; genus JAHELU01. Next base: position 3,034 of record JAOTVU010000114.1, on the reverse strand, counting down.
TTCGTCGGCTTCATGCCCGCTTTCGATCGTCGGATCTTCGCCCCCGGTTCGGTCGGCGTGGTCTCCCGTAGCGGTTCCCTGGGGACGCTGACCGCGGTTGAGCTGACCAGAGCGGGGTACGGGCAGTCGTCCTTTCTCGGGATCGGCGGTGATCCGGTGTCGGGTACCTCGACGGCTGAAGCAGTGCGGGCACTCGATGGCCACCGCCGCACCGAAGCCATCGTCGTGATCGGCGAGATCGGCGGGCGGAAGGAGGAGGAGGCCGCCGCCGTGGTGGCCGCAAGTGACAAGCCGGTGGTGGCCTTCATCGCCGGAGCGGCCTCCCCACCCGGGAAGCGCATGGGCCACGCCGGAGCGATCGTCGAGGGCTCGACCGGAACCCACGACTCGAAGCGCCGAGCCCTGACCGAAGCCGGGGCCACCGTCGTCGAGACGCCGTGGCAGATACCCGGCGCGCTCGCCGCGCTCGGCGTCGCCCCATCCGGAGTTTGACAGGCAAACGAATCTGTTAGATGCTCTAACTCAATCGGTCCGATCGTGACCGGGTTCGGTTGGTGGTCCGGTCGACGCCGGTGCCATGTCGACAAAGGGGAAGGCCAATGACCGTCACGGCCAAGGCACCGACCTTCGACGCCGCAGACAGCGCTCGGCGACACCTCGTGCCCAACTTCACCAGAGGTCAGGCCTGGCGGAGCGGCGATCTCGGGGTGATGCAGCGGGGCGAGGGCTGTTACGTCTACGACACGGCGGGCACCGAGTACCTCGACGGACTCGCCGGTCTGTTCTGCACCAACCTCGGGCACGGGCGGGCCGACCTCGTCCGAGCGGCCGCCGAGCAGATGGCCAAGCTGGCCTACTACCCGACCTGGGGTTGGGCCAACGAACCGGCCGCCCTCGCGGCGACGATGATCGCCCAGGTGGCGCCGGGAGATCTCTCCGAGATCTTCTTCGTCAGCTCCGGCTCCGAAGCGGTCGAATCGATGCTGAAGTTCGTGCGAAGCTACCACCTCAGCCGGGGCGAGGACAGCCGTTACAAGGTGATCTCACGGGAGTGGTCCTATCACGGCACGACGTTGGGCGCGCTGTCGGTGACCGGCGTCCCCCGGTTCAAGGAACCGTTCGCGCCGATGCTGTGGGAGGGAACCCGCAAGGTCCGCAACACCTACGGCGACACCGCGGCCGAGCTCGCATCGGCCAGGGCGGTCGAGGACATGATCCTGGCCGAGGGACCCGAGACCGTGGCCGCCGTCGTCTGCGAGCCGGTTCAGAACGGACGAGGTGGTCTGGTTCCCCCCGACGGTTATTGGCAGGAGCTGCGCCGGATCTGCGACCGCCACGGCGTACTCCTGGTGGCCGATGAGGTCATCGGTGGGTTCGGCCGGTTCGGACACTGGTTCACCAGCGAAAGGTTCGACGTGGTGCCCGACGTCATCACGTTCGCCAAGGGTGTCACCAGCGCCTACCAGCCGCTGGGCGGCATGGTCGTTCGCGGCGAGCTGGTCGAGTCGGTCTGGGACTCCCCCATGGGCGCCTACCTCCACGGCGCAACCTTCGGCGGCCACCCGGTGGCCACCGCCGTCGCCGTCGCCACCATGAGGGCCATGGACGAGGAGCGGGTGCTCGATCATGTGCGAGCCCACGAGTCGGGGTTCCGTCGGCGTATGGACCAGCTGGCCGACGCCCACCCCATCGTCGGCGAGGTTCGGGGCCTCGGCTACTTCTACGCCCTCGAACTCGTCGCCGACCGATCGACAGGACGAACGCTGTCCGAGGAGCAGCATGCTGCGCTTCGCGGCGGCCTCCTGGCCCGGTGGCTCCGGGACCACCGCGTCTTGATCAGGCCCGACGATCGGGGCGCCACGATGCTGACCGTGTCGCCACCGTTGGTGGCCGACAACCAGGTACTCGACGATCTCGCCGATCGACTCGACAGGACGCTGACCACCGCCGAGGCCTGGCTGGCGGCCAACCGTTGAGGTCGCCGGGGCGGTGACGATCATCGAGCGATGGCGCAGCCTGGCCGCCCGACGGTCGTGCCGTATCGTTCTGGCCGACCACGGTGATCCTCGGACCGTCGAGGCCGCTCGCATCCTCAGCGGGACGGGAATCGCCGAGGTAGTTGTGGTCGAACCGGGCGCCGCCGAACACGTGACCTCGGCAATGCTCGAGCGGGCCTCCGAGCTGTCGGCCCCGATCGATCTCGGCGATCCGCTCGACCTCGCCGTGCTGATGGTGGCCGCCGGTGAGGCCGATGCCTGCGTCGCCGGGGCTGGACGCCCCACTGCGGATGTGATCCGCTCCGGCCTGCGGCTACTCGGTCTGGCCCCGGGGGCGCGCAGCGTGAGCAGCTCGTTCGTGTTCGTCCTCCCGGATCGGGGGGCGGCGTCCACGGACGACCGGCGCTACCTCGTGTACGGCGACTGCGGTGTGATCCCGGAACCCGACGCCGACCAACTGGCCGACATCGCCGTCGCCAGTGCCGAGACCTACGCCGGTCTCACCGGGCTGGAGCCTCGTGTGGCCATGCTCTCGTTCAGCACCAAGGGCAGCGCCGATCACCCGTCGGTCGACAAGCTCCGGCGGGCCACCGACCGGGTGCGGGCCAGCGTCCCTCATCTGGTCGTCGACGGTGAACTCCAGTTCGACGCGGCGTGGGACGCCGCGGTCGGCGCAGCCAAAGCCCCCGGTTCCGAGGTCGCCGGTCGAGCCAACGTGTTCGTCTTCCCCGATTTGAACAGTGGCAACATCGCCTACAAGATCACCGAGCGGCTGGCCGGGGCCAGGGCGTTCGGACCGTTGCTGCAGGGTCTGAACGGCATCCTGCACGATCTGTCACGGGGCTGCTCGGTCGACGACATCGTGAACGTCGCCACCATCGCCGCCGTCCAGGTCGCTGCTCGGGATGCCATCGCCTCCCCGACGGGAAGCTACAGCTAGTGCCCTGACCACAGTGGTTTGAGGGTCGCGTCCACCACTCGGGTTGCTGGGCCTGTTTTGATGTGGGGATGGCAGAACGTGTGCGTGTGCGTCGATT
>JAOTVU010000112.1 GCA_029863385.1 Acidimicrobiia bacterium | reverse complement strand
GAATGCGCCCGATCAGGCGGATTGGGCCCGGGTGAGTTCGGCGTCGGCCTGTTCCCACTCGGCCAGAAGACGCTCAGCCCTCCGCTTAGCGGTCTCGTACTTACCAACCAGATCGTTCATCCTGGCGATGTCACCGAACACCTCAGGGTCGGCGAGTTGCGTCTCCAGGTCCTTCACGACCGAGTCGGCTTCGGTGGCCTGCCGTTCCAACCGGTTCACCTTCTTCCGCAGGGCACGAACGTCGGGTGAAGGACCCCGACCGGGCGTACCGGGCTTACCGGCCTTCCCGTTGCCGGACCGGGCATCACCTCCGCCCTCCGGTCGCTTCAGGGCGCCACTCGAACCCGACGCGGCCGGACCGGGCGACCCGGTCGAGCCACCGTTGGTCCTCGACGACAAGCCCGGAGCCGAGCCCGACCCGTCGAACGATGGTGACAGCACCGCCTCGTCGACCTCAAGATGATGAGCCACCTTCCCGTTGCGGACCTCGACCAGCTGTTCCGCCGTGTTGCGGATCAGATGGCGGTCGTGGCTGACGATCAGGACCGTGCCGGGGTAGACCCGCAACGCGTCCTCCAGAACGTCGCAGCTCGGCAGGTCGAGGTGGTTGGTCGGCTCGTCGAGCACGAGCAGGTTCACCGGATTGCACATGATCTCGGCCAGCGCCAGTCGGGTGCGCTCACCACCGGAGAGGTCACCAACCCGGCGGTCGACCGCGTCGCCGGAGAAACCGAATGATCCCAGAACCGTTCGCATGTTGCGGTTCTTGGGCTGCTCCCCGACGACGTGGCGGAACTCCTGCTCCACCGTCTTGGACAAATCCAGGGCGTCGACCTGGTGCTGGGCGAAGTAGGCGATGTCGACGTTGGCGCCGAGCTTCGCTGCGCCCGCCATCGGCTCCAGGCGACCCATGATGACCTTCAACAGGGTCGACTTGCCGGCTCCGTTGGGGCCGACAAGCGCCAGCTTCTGGCCCCGTTCGACGACCAGGTTCACTCCTTCGAGCACCGCGACGCCGTCGTAGCCCATGGTGACATCGTCCAGCTCGACAACGACCCTCGAGGAGCGCGGCGGCTCGGGAAAGCCGAACGCCACCTTCAGATCCTCGTCCCGGGGCACCTCGATCCGTTCCAGCTTCTCCAGAGTCTTTATCCGCGATTGGACCTGACGGGCCTTGGTCGCCTTGTAGCGGAAACGCTCGATGAACCGCTCGACCCGTTCGATCTCCTTGGCCTGTCGCCCGGCTGCGGCCTGCAGAGATGCCAGGCGCTCCTCCCGGGCCACGACGAACTCGGCGAATCCTCCGACGTATTCGAGCGCACTCCCCCAGGCGACCTCGACCACCCGTTCGGCCACGGCGTCGATGAAATCACGGTCATGCGATACGAACAGGATGGCACCGGGCCAGTTGGCCAACTGGTTCTCGAGCCAGGCCACGGAGTCGACGTCGAGGTGGTTGGTCGGCTCGTCGAGCAGGAGCGCGTCGGGCTTCTGCAGGAGGAGACGAGCCAGGGCGGCCCGCATCTGCCAACCGCCCGACATCTCCATGAGCGGCCGGTCCATGTCGGCCGTGGTGAAACCGAGGCCGCCGAGAATGGCCCGGGCCTCGGCTTCGAGCTGGTAGCCGCCGAGGGTCTCGAAACGATCCTGGAGACGGCCGTAACGCTCCACCACCGCCTCGTGTTCGGCGCTCTGATCGGCTCCGGTGGTTGCAGCCATCTCCTGTTCGAGCCGGCGCATCTCGACTTCGAGATCGACGATGTCGCCGACGCCCCTCAACACCTCCTCGAGCACCGTGCCCTGCCACGATTCGAGCAGTTCCTGCGGCAGGTAACCGATGCGGTAGTCGTTGGGGCGTGACACCTCGCCGCCGTCGGCGTCCTGCAGGCCCATGATGATCTCGAGGATCGTGGTCTTGCCGACGCCGTTTCCTCCGATCAGGGCGATGCGACGGCCGGGTGACAGCCGAAACGTGACATCGCGAAACAGGGTGCGCATCCCGTGCGATTTCGTCAGTCCCGATACTGTCAACACCCGATCAAGGTTAACGGTACGTCCCCCGGGGGCGACTCGGCGATCGCGTCAGTCGACGCCCTCGGCGCGGTTCGCGCCGAGGGAGCCGAGATCCCCGTCGATGATCCGGTCGAGCACCAGGGTCACAACACCGACGATCCGGTCGGCGTCGACCGGACCCCACACCCGGCTGTCGGTTCCGGCCGCCGGGTTGTCGCTCGAAAGCGTCAGCCGGTCGTCGGTTCCCCGATCGGCCAGCCGTTTGATGACCAGCAGCTCGTCGTCGTGAGGATGGCGGACCACCACCACGTCGCCGACCGAGGGCGTCCGGCGCTCGTCGACCAGTACGAATTCGCCTGCGGCCAGGGTCGGTGTCATCGACGTTCCGGTGACTCGGATGCGCTGCCGCCGGCCGAGGATCCAGGCCCAGCCCTCCCCGATCGCCCGGATCACGGGGCGACTGACGATCACTGCGGCGGACCGCCAAAACGGCGCCATCCGGACCAGCGGCGGGCGCCTGTCCGGATGGCGGAGAACGTTCGACTCGGCAGCGACAAGGTACGGGCCGCCGTCGGTTCGAAGCCTAGCTTGCGGTGTACCAGGGGATGTCGCGGCCCTTGGTGGCCCAGAAGATGTTGTGGATGTTCTCGATCATCGACATCAGCTCGTTGGCTGCATCGAGGCTGACTGAGGTCTTGCACGCCGATGCCTGCTTGGCCGCCTTCCAGAACGTGGTGTGGAGGTCCGGGTACTGATCGAGGTGCTCCGGCTTGAAGTAATCGTGCCAGAGGATGTTCAGCTCCCGCTTGACCAGTTCGGCCTGCTCCTCCTTGATGTTGACGAAGCGGATGTAGGTGTTGTGGGCACCGTCGGCCGACATGTCGAGGTCGAGCAGTTTCTTGGTCATCGACAGAACGGCTTCGCCGGCGATCCGTGCGCTGGCCGGATCGTAGACGCCGCAGGGACCGTCGCAATGGGCCGAGGCGGTGGTCGCCGGGAAGAGGGCGTCCAAACCACGGAGCAAGCGGGCTGTGATGTTCATGAATCCTCCTGATCGTTCCAGCCGGGCGCTGGGACCCATGGGTCGTACCCATCCGGGGGCCGGATCTAACGTCGATTGTTGGGTGATGTGTTGCGCAGCGTACCCGACTCGTCGGGCACGTCCCCAACTGTAACGCTCGAACCTCGCCGTGCGAGGCCCATGCGGCTAGCGTGTCCGGATGACGGTTCCCGCACGTGACGCCGCCCAGTCGATGTACGCCGACGATGCTGCATCGAAGAGCCTGGGAATCACGATCACCGAGATCGACTACGGCCGGGCCGTCGTGACGATGACCGTTCGCGACGACATGGTCAACGGCCTTGATATCTGCCACGGCGGGCTGATCTTCTCGTTGGCCGACTCGGCCATGGCCTTCGCCACGAACTCCTACAACCACTACGCAGTGGCCACCAACGCCGAGATCGACTGGGTGGCCCCCGCCCGCCGGGGCGACGTGCTCACCGCAACCGCAACCGAACGGCACCGGGCCGGCCGCAACGCCATCACCGATGTGGTCGTGGCCAACGACGCCGGCGAGGTCGTCGCCCATTTTCGGGGACGAACCCGCCAGGTCGAAGGCCGACACATCCCTGACGCCGACTGAGAACAATCCGGGCCGATCACCCGACACCGGCGACGGCGGTCAGTAGCCGGCGTCGACGTCGACCACGCCCTCGAGCTCATCACCGGCGGCGAAGCGGGCGACGTTGGTGCGGATGTGGCGGGCCAGGAGGGGGATGCCCATCTCCGGTGTGTTGGCCACGTGCGGAGTGATGATAACCCGGGGATGGGACCACAGTGGATGACCGCCGGGCAGGGGTTCGGGCTCGGTGACGTCGAGGCAGGCCCCTCCGAGCTGTCCGGCGTCAAGCGCGGCCAGGAGGGCGTCGTGGTCGACGTGACCGCCGCGGGCCACGTTGACCAGCCAGGCGTGCGGTTCCATGGCCTCGAACTCGGCCGCTCCCATCAGCCCCCTCGTTTCCGGTGTGAGGGCCAGGGCCAGGACCACGAGATCGGCCCGGGCGATGGCGTCGAGGCGCTGTTCGAACGCCACCGTCCGATCGGCTCCGGTCATCGGCTCGGCCCTTCGCCGCACGACGGTGATCTCGCAGTCGAACCCGGCGAGCAAGCCGACGAGTTCCTCGGTGATCCCTCCGGCCCCGAACACGGTGACGTTGCCATCGATCAGGTTGTGACCCTCGGGGGCGGCCCAAGTCCCGGCCCGGGCGTAGGTGGAGAGACCCCGCAGCCCGGCCAGGCCGAGCATGAGGGCGTGTTCGGCCACCGGTCGGGCGTAGACCCCACGGGCGCAGGTCCACACCCGGTCATGGTCGAGGTACGGCACGTAGGGCTCGATACCCGCGAACGGCAGCGCCACCCACGAGACCCCGGAGGCGGAGCCGAGCACGTTCGGGAGGTCGTGCGGGGTCGACGGGTCGGCCCACACGAGTGCGTCGGCCTCGGCAACGGCGACGACATCGCCTCCACCCTCCCGCACCGCCTCCTCGAGCGACTCGTACCGCCCGGCTTTCGGTTCGACCGCGATCTTCGGATTCACCATCCGCACACCTTAGAAGACGCGTTCGGGCATCCGTCCACCAACCTCGGTGACAACGGGGAGATTTCACGCCCGCCCGGTGGGCGCAGAATCTGCCGGTTCGAGGCAAGGGTTACCGAGTGAGTCGACGTCGATTCGAGTGGTGAGCAGTCGCTATGGGATCCGGTCGAGCGCCTGGGTCAGATCGGCCACGAGATCGTCGGCGTCCTCGATACCCACCGACAGCCGGACCAGATCCTCCGGCACCTCGAGCGGCGAGCCGGCAGCCGAAGCGTGCGTCATCGCCCCCGGATGCTCGATCAACGACTCGACGGCTCCGAGGGATTCGGCCAGAGTGAACAGCTCGGTCGACTCGGCGACCAGCATGGCCGATTCCCGGCTCCCTGTGGTGAAGCTGACCATGCCGCCGTAGCCGGACATCTGCCGTTTGGCCGCGGCGTGCCCGGGGTGCGACTCGAGGCCGGGCCACAGCACCCGGTGCACCTTTGGGTGGTCAACGAGCAGCTCGACGATGCGGGCGGCGTTCGAGTTGTGCCGGTCCATGCGCACCGCCAGGGTCTTGGCTCCCCGCAGGGTCAGGTAGCAGTCCCAGGGAGCCGGTACGGCACCGACGGCGTTCTGGACGAAGGCGAGATGGTCATGTACCTCCGCATCATCGGTGGCGACGAACCCACCCACGACGTCGGAGTGTCCTCCCAGGTACTTGGTTGTGGAGTGGACGACGACGTCGGCCCCGTAAGCCAGCGGCTGCTGGAGATACGGCGTGGCGAAGGTGTTGTCGACCACGAGTCTGGCCTCCGGACGCCGGGCCGTGACGGCTGCCACGGCGGCGATGTCGACGACCGTGAGCAGCGGGTTGGTCGGTGTCTCGACCCAGACCAGCTTCGTGTTGTCCGGCCACGCGGCGTCGAGCGCCGAAGGGTCCGTCAGATCGTGGGCCGACCAGGTGATCCCGACCCGGCCGAACACCTTGGAGATCAAACGGAACGTTCCGCCGTAGGCGTCGTTCCCCATCACAACGTGATCACCCGGCTCCAGGAGGCGAAGGATTGCGTCCTCAGCGGCGAGCCCGCTGGCGAACGACACCCCGAAGCTGGCGCCCTCCAGGGCGGCGAGGGCGGTCTGGAGCGCGGTCCGGGTCGGGTTCCCGGTGCGGGCGTACTCATAGCCGCTGTGCTTGCCGACGGCGTCCTGGGCGAACGTGGAGGTCTGGAACACCGGCACGGTGACGGCCCCCGTCGTCGCCTCGGGATCCTGACCGACGTGGATGGCCTTGGTGGAGAATCCCCATCCGGCGGGGATTTCGCCATCCTCGGGCCGGGTGGTGACGGGTTCGGTCATGACGGGTTTCCTCCGTTGGATTGGCTGACGGTGGTCGCGGGACGGGTCGACAGGAACGAAAGGACATCGGCTCGGGCGACGACCGTGCGGGGTCGACCGCCGTCGAGGACCAGCAGAGCCGGAGCGAGGTCGAGGAGCTGGACGGCCAGTTCGACGGTCTGGCCGATGCCGATGGTGGGCAGGCTGGGGCTCATCACATCCTCGACCGCCCGATCGAGCACACTCTGATCGCCGAACGCCGACTCCATGAGCCGCAGCTCGTCGATCGAGCCCATCACCTCGGCGGCGGCCAGCGGCATCTCGCCCTTGGCCACCGGCAGCTGCGACACGTCGTGGTGGCGCATCACGTCGACGGCATCGCGGACCAGGTCTTCGGGCTGGACGTAGACTAACGGCGGCCGATCGCCGGCCTTCGCCGCCACGACATCGGCGACCGTGGGCGCCTCGGACACGAGGAAGCCGTAGCCGGCCATCCACTCGTCGTTGAACACCCGGCTCAGATAGCCGCGGCCCGAGTCCGGGATCAGCACGACAACCAGGTCGTCGGCGGTGAGGTCGCCCGCCAGCCGGAGGGCGGCCGCCACGGCGGTGCCACCGGAGCCGCCGATCAGCAGCCCCTCCCGCTGGCTGACGTCCCGCGCGGTGAGGAACGAGTCCTGGTCGGAGACGGCGACGACCCGGTCCACCAGGTCGGGATCGTAGGTGGCCGGCCAGAAGTCCTCACCGACGCCCTCGACGAGGTAGGGTCGACCGGATCCACCGGAGTAGACGGATCCCTCGGGGTCGGCGGCGACGATCTGCACGTCCGGATTCTGTTCCTTCAGGTACCGGCCGACACCGCTGAGCGTCCCACCGGTTCCGGCTCCGGCCACAAAGTGGGTGACGCGGCCGTCGGTCTGGCGCCAGATCTCCGGCCCGGTGGACTCATAGTGGGCGATCGGATTGGCCGGGTTGGCGTACTGGTTGGGTCGAAACGCGTTCGGAGTCTCGGCCACCAGCCGCTCGGCGGTCGAGTAGTAGGAGTTCGGATCCTCCGGTGGCACCGCAACGGGGCACACGACCACCTCGGCACCGTAGGCCTTCAGAAGATCGACCTTCTCCGGGGCGACCTTGTCGGTGACGACGAAGATGCAGTTGTACCCGCGCTGGGCGGCCACGATGGCCAGCCCGACCCCGGTGTTGCCCGACGTCGGCTCGACGATCGTTCCACCCGGTTTGAGGAGACCGTCGCGTTCGGCTTGATCGATCATCGTCAATGCCGGTCGATCCTTGGTGCTACCGCCGGGATTGCTCGTCTCGACCTTGGCCACGACCGGGCACGCCAACCCCGATCCGACCTGCCGGAGGCGGACCATCGGTGTGTTTCCGATCAATTCGAGTACCGAGTCGGCGATCTCCATGATTTCTCCCTTGAGGCGGTCGAGGCTCGCCGCCGGTCGGGTGGCCGCTGCCACGAGTGCGCGTTCGAGCCGCGAGACGGCAACCCCGGCATCGGAACGGGCATTCCCGTCGTACCGGTGCGCTGCTTGCACTCTACCCACCGGAACCGGAGAGATTGTGAATGGCCGGGTCCCTCTCCGCCCATCCCCGGCTCCCGGGCGGGTCAGCCGCTGACCGTGGCGACCTCGGGGAACGTCGTGCTGTCGGGAGGCTCGTCGACATCCAGCGGAACCGACCCCATGTCAATCGATTCGGCGATTCGCACCGCTCCGCTGTCGTGGCCGACCAGCCACAACATGGTGGAGCGGCGTTGTGCTCGACGCACGCCGTAGACCGTTCCCTCCTGATCGATGAGGTGGCGTTCCGGATGGTCGACGGTCACCGAAACCATGATCGACGGTCCCTCGCGATACGTTTCCACCCGTTTGATCTGAGGCGCCCGACCACTGACCCGCAACCCGGAGGCGGAGAGGCTGCGGTGCTGCTCCGAGGCCTGGCCGAACAGCGGCGTTCCTTCGAGGAAGACGTCGTCAACCCTGGTGGCGGCGGGATCGGTCTGCAAACCGAACTCCGCCATCAACAGATCCGAGACGAGGCGGCGCCAGGCCGGGTCGTCGACCGAGATCGGCTGATTCCGCTGGCGACGCTGGCCGGTGTGCAGGGTCGAGCGAAGCGGCCGGGCCACCGAATGGTAGGCGGCCTGCTCACCCAGGAGCGCCGGGCGCAGCACGAGGACTCCGACGGCGATCTCGACGACCAGCGCAACGGCCAGTCCGAATCCGAACCGACCAACCGTGGGACCGCCACCGACGAAACGGGTCAGCGAGATCCACAGGGCGGCCACCGGCAAAGCGACGATGGCCAACAGAGCGGCCCGGCCCGGCACGTCGAGCGTTTCGCCACCAGGATCGGAGCCGAGCGCCGGCTCGTCGACCTGTGGTGTCTCCACCGAGGCTGGGTCGGCGAGGGTCACGCTGTCACCGCTGGTGTCACCGTTCGAGCCGTTACCGGATGCCGGTTCGAACCGACCGGAGCGGGTGACCGTGACCAGACCGGCCGAGGCGGACCACCGGTCCCCAAAACGGACGCGGTCGTGGAGATACTCCAGCTCGAACAGGCTGACGGCGGCCGCCAGAAGGGTCAGCGCGGCGATCGTCTCGGCGGCCGAGGCGTCGGCACTCACCAGTCGGTACAGACCGACGGTCGCCGCGCCACCGAGCACGCGAAGCACGAAGCTGGTGAGCGTGTAACCGGCGTTGTCGGTTTCCACGAGGATGGTTCCGGCGCCGGCCAGAGCGACGAGCACGATGGCGGCAACGATCAGGGTCGTCGAGCCCCGTCCGAGCGGTCCTGCCGCACCGTGGACGTCGACCCGCTCATCGGCCAGGCGAACGACCTCGTCGACAAGCTGTGCGCCCTCGGCGCTTCGAATCGGTACCGCAGGCACGATGATCGCCAGCTCGACCGAGTCGAAGCCCACCTGCTCCTCCGACGCCAGCGACTGTGTGGGGTCGACGGTCCGGGATCCGGCTCCGGTGAACCGGGCGTTGGCGGTATCGACCCAGGCCACGTTACTGAGCGTGGCAACGGCCTGGGCCCACGTGTCGGTGGCATCGGACGACGAGGCTTCGACCACCGTCACGAGTGCCTCGGTGGGATCGCCGGGACCGGTGCCCAATCGATCGCCGACAATGCGTGCCGGGTCATCGTCCGGCAATGCCCGGTAGTCGATGAGGTCGCGGCCGGACGAGCGGAACGCGAATGCCGACAGTACGACGAGCAGCCCGACGAGGCCGAGCACGGTCACGACCATCAACTGACCGCCCGACGGCACGAAAGCCGGCAACAGGTTCACCGGTCGGCCGTCTTCGGGCCCCAACGCAGCCAGCGCGAAGGCGGCGATCGCCGCCGTGAACGCCGCACCGACCAACCCACCGATGACGACGGCGACCACGGACCGGCTCGAACCGCCGGCGATCCACAGCACACCGACCACGGCGACGAGACCGCCGAGCACGAGAACGACATCGCTGCCGACTTCGGCCAGGCTTCGCCGGATGGCATCGGCGCCGTCGGTGGAGTCCGGATTCTCATACCATTTGACAAGGCGTAACCCGACGACCAGAGCGAACAGGAGACCGGCGGCGGCACCGATCAACGGACCGGTGGCGATGGTGCCGTCGAAGGGCCCCACGACACGATGGACGATGCGGCCCGCCAGCAGCACCGAACCGCCCCAGGCCACCGCCATCGCCACTCCCCGTTCGGGGCCGAGCCTCCACCCCACGTAGCCGGCGAACAACAGGGCGAGCAGGGCCAGCCACCCTACGGTGGTGCCGAATCGGCCGGTTATCGACGCATCACCGAGTGCCCTCCCACCGGCGGTGACCGTCACGTCCGGTCCGTCGGAGGATTCGTTGACGACCAGCTCGGCCAGGGCTTCGGTGGCCTCGGCGAGCGATCTCGACCGGATCTCCGTCTCGTTCAGCCCGATATGGAATACCGTGGCGCCCGCATCGGGGAAATCCACGGCCACCGAGCCGACCTCGGCTCGGTCGAGCAGTGCGCTACGCACCGCGACCCACCAGAGCCCGTCGTCGACCACCTCCTGATCCTCGGCCTCGGACGTGTTCTCGTCGATCGGTGAGCCGGCCCTGTCGACGAGCAGGCTCACATCGGGTGCCAGATCGGACGGCGACTCGACATCGGAGATGTCGACCGGAGCCAGCGCCCCGAACTTGCTGAGCTCCTCTTGAACGGACTGCGTGGGCGACGCACCCGCACCAGGCGTGGCCGCAGCAGGGTTGCCGGCGACGAGGAAAGCGACCAGAAAGGCCGCAACAACGACGAACCCGGCGACAGGCGCGCCGAACAACCTCAACCTCACGCCCGGAACCAACAACTGCACCGGCGGCCCTTCACCAACGTGGCATCGCTCCACCGCGACCAATCGTAGCGCAGCCGTTCCGGCCCACGGCACCACGGGCCCTCCGGGCATGTGTCGGCGGCGACCGCTCCATCTCCGGCGATCAACCGGCCGTATGGATCCGAGCCCTCCCGGCGGCCTATCGTGGCGTCGATGGCGATCGATCCGCGGACCCCGGTTGTGGTTGGCATCGGCCAGGTCGACCAGCGACCGGAGAACCTGTCGCAGGCCGAGGAACCGTACCGGCTGATGAGCGCAGCGGTGGCCGCGGCCCTTGCCGACAGCGGAGCCCCGGCGGCAGCCCGCGCTGTCGAGTTGATCGCCGTCGTTCAGGGAGCCTGGAGCTACACCGATCCCGCCCGGCTCGTGGCCGACCGACTCGGTATCACCGACACCGGCACCGCACTCATCACGATGGGCGGCCAGGCACCACAGGCCGCCCTGAACACCTTGTTCACCCGGATTCAACGAGGTGAACTCGACGCGGCCGTCGTCACCGGTGGCGAAACGATTTGGAGCCGGCGGAAGCTTCGAGCCCGCGGCGAGCGACTGGTCACGACCCGGCAGACCGACGCCCAACCCGACGAAATCCTCGGCCACGAACTCACCATGTCGACGCCGTTCGAGGAAGCCAGGGGTATCGACCAGCCACCTGTCATCTACCCAATTTTCGAGTCTGCGATTCGGGCCGCCAACGGTGAGACGATCGACGAACATCGGGCCCGGCTCGGCGAGCTGTGGGCCGGTTTCAACCGGGTCGCCGTGGCCAACGAACACGCCTGGATCCGGCGACCGATGACCGCGGAGGAGATCGTCACCCCCACAACCGACAACCGGATGGTCGGCTTTCCCTACACCAAGGCCATGAACTCCAACTGGTACCTCGATCAGGCCGCTGCCGTGTTCGTGACCTCGGCCAAGGAGGCCGAGCGCCTCGGAGTGGGTCGCGATCGTTGGGTCTTTCCCTGGACCGGTGGCTCCGCCCATGACACTCCGGCGGTCACCAACCGGCGCGATTTGCACTCGTCGCCCGCAATCGGTTCGATCGCCGAGGCTCTCTATCGGCACTGCCGGATCGGCTCCGACGACATCGATCACGTCGACCTCTACTCCTGTTTCCCCTCCGCCGTTCAGATCGGGGCGGCGGAATTCGGATTCGGTCTGGACCGGCCCCTGACCGTGACGGGCGGCCTGACGTTCGCCGGAGGACCGCTCAACAACTACGTGACCCACTCGGTGGCGGCGATGGTCGAGGTCCTGCGCAACGATCCCGGCGTCGGACTGGTCACGGCCAACGGCGGCTACGTAACCAAACACACCGCGGCGCTGTATCGGAGCGATCCACCGCCGGATCCGTGGGCCGATCTCGACACCCAGACGGCCGCCGACCGGATCGAGCCGGTGCCCGGCGACGAGGCCTTCACCGGCGACGCTCGAATCGAGGGCTACACCGTGATGCACCACCGGTCGGAGCCGCCGGTGGCGTTGGTTGCGGTCCGAACCCCGTCGGGCGCTCGAAGCTGGGGAAGGGGCCTCAACGAAGCCGTCTGCAGCGAGTTGATGGCGGCCGAAGGGGTGGGCCGACCGGTCCGACTCGGATCCAAAGGACAGATCGACCTCATCTGAGCAGATCGAGCGTTCCCGCGGAACTTGAGTCCCGCCAAGTAGGTTGGAAGTGTGCCCGCTGTATCCGAATCGCCCCAGTTGGTCGTCGTCGCCAATCGTCTGCCGGTTCGCCGCACACCCGACGACGACGGAAACCTTCGTTGGACCACCAGTCCCGGTGGTCTCGTGTCGGCGCTGACTCCGGCGCTGGCCGAGTCGGGACGAGGCTGTTGGGTCGGCTGGGACGGATCGACCGATGACGACGAGCCGGTCGACGATTCCCCCGGCCTTCCAGCCGAGGTCGACGGAATCAAACTGGTCGACATCCCGATCTCGGCCGACGAACTCGACGACCACTACGACGGGATGTCCAACGGCACACTGTGGCCGCTCTATCACGACAAGATCGGGTCGGTCGAGTTCCACCGGCACTGGTATGACGGCTACCGCCGGATCAACCGACGGTTCGCCGAGGCCACGGCGGAAGCGGCCGACGACGGCGCCATCGTGTGGATCCACGACTACCAGCTCCAGCTCGTTCCGGGCATGCTTCGCGAGATCCGTCCGGATCTCACCATCGGGTTCTTCCTGCACATCCCCTTCCCGCCCCGCGAACTCTTCCAGCAGCTTCCGTGGCGGAAAGGTCTCAGCAGCGGAATCCTCGGAAGCGACCTGATCGGCTTTCAGACACCGCAGGCGATCGCCAACTTCCACGGGGTCGTCAACCATCTCGGGCTCACGACCTCGGTCGATGACAACGTACTGAAGTTCCAGGGTCGCATGATCAGGACGAACGCCTATCCGATCGGGATCGACGTCGACCGCTATCAGGATGCGGCGCTCAGCCATCCGATCATGGAAGCGAGCCGGGATCTACGGGCGCGGCTCGGTAATCCGCAGACCGTCCTGCTCGGTGTCGACCGACTCGACTACACCAAGGGGATCGACGTCCGCCTGCGGGCGTTCCGTGAATTGCTGGCCGACGGTGAACTCCACCCGTCCCAGGTCACCATGGTGCAGGTTGCCCAGCCGAGCCGGGACAAGGTCGATGCCTACGTCGACGTTCGCAACCGGGTCGAACGACTGGTCAGCGAGATCAACGGCGACTACGGGCGGGTCGGTTTTCCGGTCGTCCACTACATCCACCAGAGCCAGTCGTTCACCGAGCTGATGGCCCTGTACGGCACCGCCGACGTGATGTTGGTGACCCCGTTCGCCGACGGGATGAACCTGGTGGCCAAGGAGTACGTGGCCAGCCGCCACGACGAGTCGGGTGTGCTCGTGCTGTCGGAGTTCGCCGGTGCCGCCCATCAGCTCAGCGATGCCATCATGGTGAACCCCTACGACGTCGACGGTCTGAAGTCGGCCATCGCCGAGGCGGTCAAGATGCCCGCCGAGGAGCAACGACGGAGGCTCAAATCACTTCGCGAAGTGGTGGCGTCGACCGACGTGAATCAGTGGCTGGCCAACTTCCGGAGAGACATCCTGCAGATCCATCGGGCGAAGGACGGCGGCTGAACGAGCGGGCCCGAGCGGACACGAGCGGACACGGCGGGCGCCGGATCGACATCACCGGGGTTGGAACAGAACCTTTGGTCTCGGACCGGGCCGCTCGGACAATTCCTCGAACGCATCGGCCAGTTCGGCGAATCCGATGGATGGGCCGTGCAGTTCAGCCACCCGAAACCGATCGTCAGCCATCAGGTGGAGGGCCCGATGGACATCGACGATCGTGTAGCCGAGTGAGGCTCTGACGGTGACCTCCCGGGCAACCAGGGTGGCGGCCCGCAGCCGCGCCCCGTCGGGTGCGGTACCGACGAGCACCAGGGTGCCGCCGGTTCTCGTCGCCTCGGTACCCGCATCGACGGCGTCCTGGCCGCCGGCGCACTCGAACACGACATCCGCACCGAGCCCGTGGCCCTGAGCCGCCAGCCAGCGCATCAGATCCTCGTGCGACCCGAACGCGGCGTCGGCTCCCAGGCGGCAGGCCAGTTCCCGTCGATCCCCCTCCCGCTCGAGAACGGCCAGGCTGCCGGCGCCGCTCAGCCGGGCCAGCTCGGCCACGAGCAGGCCGACCGCTCCAACCCCGACGACAACCACGATGTCGCCGAGCGACGGTTGGGCCCGCCTCAGAGCGTGGGCGGCAACCGCCCCGGGTTCGGCCAGCGCACCGTCGGCGAAGTCGACCCCTTCGGGAAGCCGGTGGACCCGGCGGGCGTCGACGCGGATACGTTCGGCGAAGGCCCCGTGGGAGTCGGCCAGATCGTCGGTTCCCAGAATCATCGACAGGACCAGGCGACAGGTCGTGTCCACTCCCGCCCGGCACGGCGTGCAACGGCCACACGGGGGCGGGACCGCGCCGACCACCCGCTCACCGACGAAACGGTCGTCGCACCCGGCCCCGACAGCGACGATCCGGCCCGCCCACTCGTGACCGAACCAGGCGGGCGCCGGGAACTCACCGGTCGACCAGGCGACCAGATCCGGGCCGCCGATCCCGCATCGCTCCACGGCCACGATGCACGAGCCCGGAAGAAGATCGGGTTCGGCGACGTCGACGATCTCGATTCGGCGCGGACCGGTCAGCATGGCGGTTCTCACCTGCCCGAGACTAACGCGGATCGGAACCGTACTCCGGCTCCGTTCGCGGGATCGGAGCGCGTTCGCGGGCGAGAGCGGTCAGTCCTCGTCATGTTCACTAGCGAAACGACGCTGCGAGGTGGCCGGCCCCAGCAGCCGGTCAGGTGGGGCGAAGCGAGTCGAGCACATCGAAGAATCGGGGGAACGTCTTGTCGACGCAGTTCGGATTCTCGATCGCCACGCCGGAGTGAACGAGACCCAGCAGGGCGAAGCTCATGGCCATCCTGTGGTCGTCATAGGTCTGGACGACACCGGGAGAGATGGGCCCGGGATGGACGACGAAACCATCCTCGGTCGGTTCGGCCCGGATACCGAGTCGCTGGAGTTCGGCCACTGGAGCCGCGATGCGGTCGGTCTCCTTGTGGCGGACGAACCCGATGCCGGTGATCTCGGTCGGACCCTCGGCGCAGGCGGCGACCACGGCCATCGTCTGCGCCGTGTCGGAGATGTCGGCCATGTCGGCCGTGATGCCCACCAGGTGCCCGGTGCCGGTGACCGTGGTGTGATCATCCGCCACCTCGACTTGCGCTCCCATTCGGGCCAGCAAGTCGACGAAGCCGAGGTCGCCCTGAACCGTCGATCGGCCCAGCCCCTCGACGCGGACCGTGCTTCCGGTCATCGCCGCCGCGGCGAAGAAATAGGACGCGGCCGACGCGTCGGGTTCGAGATCGACCTCGGCCGGTCGATACCCGACGGCCGGAACCACGAAACGGCCGATGCCGAAGTCGGCGTCGACGTCGACGTCGACGCCGAAGGCCGCCATCGTGTGAACCGTCAGTTCCACGTAGGGCCGGGAGACCAGCTCGGCGCCCAGCTCGAACACGGTGTCGGTCTCGAACAGAGGTGCGGCGAGAAGAAGGCCGGACAGGAACTGGCTCGAGACGTCGCCCGGCACCGTGACCCGACCGCCTCGCAGTTTCCGGCCCTTGATCCGCAACGGCAGCGCCGTGCCCTCGATGTCGGCGCCCAGAGCGGTCAAGGCCTCGACCTGTTGCACGAACGGACGATTCCTGAGCTGAACGTGACCGTCGACGATGAACGAGCCGCGACCGGCGGCCAGCGTGGGAACGAGGAACCGACCGGTTGTACCGGACTGCCGAACATCGAGCAGCAGCGGTCCGTTCTCCGACACGAAGCCCCGCCCGCAGCCCTCGACGGTCACCACCACGTCCGGATCTCGCCGGTCGTCAACGGTCATTCCGACGCCGAGCCGATCCAGCGAGTCGAGCATGGCCCGCGTGTCGTCGGCCAGCAGGACGCGGGAAAGTGTCGACCGCCCGTCGGCCAGCGCGGCACAAAGCAGGGCCCGGTTGGTGTGGCTTTTCGAGCCCGGGAGCGACACGTCGGCGTCGAAGGGCCGGTCGAGCGGCTCGACAGGTCGCGGTGACGGGATCACCAACTCTGCGAGCAACTGCTCGGCGGCCCGTTGGTCGTCGCTACGAATCAGGATCGATGTGTCGTCGGCGGACTGCACCCGTATCCCGGCGGCGGTCAACCGCCGCGCCGCGTCGAGCGCCTCGGACCTGTCGTCGAACGACAGGCGGGAAAACGAAACCGGGCCCATCGTCAGCGTCCAGGATCAACCACGGTCGAATGCGGACGGCTGCGGGGCTGGCCTGCGACGGACGACGACCGGTGGCAGCGTTCAGGACGGCTCGGCCTGGGCGTTGGCCGGAACGTCCTGGGTGATGGTGATGAGCCCGCGGAGTCGATCCTGCGACTCGAGCGACAGACGGATTTCTTTGACCGCTTCACGAT